>JADLGX010000105.1 GCA_020849095.1 Candidatus Eiseniibacteriota bacterium | reverse complement strand
TCTCGTTCGCGGATGCCGTCGCCGATCCCGAGCGCGGGTTCGAGCTTGCGAACATCGCCCGCGAGCACGGCCAGTGGCTCAACGAAGAGGTGGAGTGCCGGCGGCCGGATGGGAGCACCTTCTGGGGGTTGCTGTCGGGCACCGCGGTGCGCGACGCCACCGGCGAGATCACGCACTTCGATGGCGCGGTCGCCGACATCAGCGCGCGCAAGGAACTCGAGATGCAGTTCCGGCAGTCGCAGAAGATGGAGGCCGTCGGCAAGCTGGCCGGCGGAGTGGCGCACGATTTCAACAACCTGCTCACCGTGATCTTCGGCTACGCCGACGCCATTCGCACCGAGTCGGACGGCCAGCCGCACCTGCGCGGCCACGCCGAGCAGGTGCTGGACGCCGCCGGCCGCGCCTCGCGCCTGACGCGCCAGTTGCTGGCGTACAGCCGCCAGCAGGTGATGTCCCCCCGCGTGCTGGAGCTGACGAGCGTGGTGGACCAGATGAGCGGCATGCTGCGCCGGCTGATCGGCGAGGACCTGCGGCTGGTCGTGGAGCACCGCTCGGGGCCGTGCTGGGTGAAGGTGGATCCGAGCCAGATCGAACAGGTGCTGCTCAACCTGATCGTGAACGCGCGCGACGCTTCGCCCAGCGGCGCCACGCTCACGATCGGCACCGAACTGGCGCGGTTCGACGAAACCCAGGCGTGCGCCCGCGGCGAAATGTCCGCCGGGGCGTGCGCGCTCCTGAGTGTGCACGACACCGGCGCCGGCATGTCGCCCGCGGTGCAGGCGCGCGCGTTCGATCCCTTCTTCACCACCAAGGGGCCGGGACAGGGAACGGGGCTGGGGCTTTCCACCGTGTACGGCATCGTCAAGCAGAGCGGTGGCGCGGTGTGGCTCGACAGCGCGCCCGGCGAGGGCACGACCGTCTGGATCGGGCTGCCCAGCGCCTCGGCTCCGGCGGGCCCCGCCGCCGAGCCTCCCGTCGCCACCGCGGGGCCGCGCGAGGGAACGCTGCTCGTGGTGGAGGACGAAACGGGAGTGCGCGACCTGGTGTGCCTCACGCTGCGGCGCGAGGGGTATCAGGTCCTCGAGGCGGGCGACGGCGAGCAGGCGCTCGAGATCGCCTCCTCCCACCGCGGAGTCATCGACCTCGTGGTGACCGATGTGGTGATGCCGCGCATGGGAGGGCGCGAGATGGCGCTGAAGCTGACCTGCTCGCGGCCCGGACAGCCCTTCCTGTTCATTTCGGGCTATCCCGACGATGCGCGCGTGACGCAGGAGGTCGTGGGAGAGAGCGGCGCGTTCCTGTCCAAGCCGTTCACGCCGGACCAGCTCATCGAATCCGTGCACGCGCTCATGCGCGAGCCCCGGCTCTGACGATCCCGCTTCACTCCGGCTTATCCGCCTCGACGTAGGCGACCGGTATGGACAGCGCGAGCTCGCCGCGTCCGGCGGCCACGCGATCCAGGTTCGCCTCGAGGAGCGCGAACACGTGCGCGCGGTATTCCGGCGGCACCAGGTCGCGCCACGCGGGCAGGAACCCGAGCCGGATGAACCAGTGGCGCAGCAGCGCAGCGCCGCCCGAGAAGCGCATCGTGAACGACTCGGCCCGGCTCTTGTGGACGTCCAGTCCGCCGGAGCGCAGCAGCGACTCGACGGACTCGAGCGTGCCGCGGTGGGAGACGTGCGCATCGAGCGCTTCCGTCGCGCCCGGGACCGCCGCTTCCTGCAGCGTGGCGCGGAACACGTCGTAGAACTCGCGCATGTGCCCGCTCAGGTTGGTCGTCAGGTGAAAGCCGGCGCCGGGCCGGGCGACACGCACGCATTCGGCGAGCACGGCGGCGGGATCGGCGAAGTTGTGGATCCCCAGGTTGGACACCACCACGTCCACGATTCCGTCCGGGAGCGGCAGCGAGGCGGCGTCGCACTCGTGAACGAACACGTTGGGCAGCGCCAGGCGTTCGAGCTTCCAGCGCAGCCTCCGGGCCGCCGCGCCCCACGGATCCACGGCGTGCACGGTGGAACGCGCGCCGCAGCGCTGGGCCAGTTCGATGGACAGGAAGCCGGTTCCGGCGCCCACGTCGAGAAACGTCAGGCGCGGGCCGATGCGCACGTGCTCCAGCATCCGCAGCCCGAACGGCGCCGACCACAGCGGCAGCTCGTCGTACAGGTCGCCGAAGTCCGGATGCTGGTGATCGATCTCCTCGAACAGGTCCATGCGCTGCCTCCGTTGGGTGACGGGCCGCGTGCGGCGGCCCGGCCCATCCCACCAGCCGCTCCGTGAAACCGCAAGTGAGCGCGTGGTCATCTGCGCTACATTGCCGCTCTAATGAGCCGCCCCCGTGATCACCGCCGCGCCGCCGCCGGAACGCCGGCGCCGTCCGCGCCCGCCGCGCACTCGGCGCGCGACCGGATGCTCGTTCTCGGCGCGGCGTTGCTCGCGCCGCTGGCCGTGTACGTGGCCACGCTGCATCCGGGGCTGCCCACCGGGGACTCGGGCGAGCTGATCACCGCGGCATGGACCGGCGGCGTGGCGCACCCGCCGGGCTATCCGCTTTACGTGCTGCTCGGCGGTGCGTGGGCGCACGCGCTCGCGTTCCTCGAACCCGCGGCGGCGCTCAACCTTTTCTCGGCGGCCGGCATGGCGGCGGCCGCGGGCGTGCTGGCGCTGGCCGCGCTGCGCCTGGGCGGATCGCGCGCGGGCGCCGTGCTCGCGGCGTGGGCGTTTGCGCTGTTCACGCCCGCGTGGAAGTACGCGCTCGTCGCGGAAGTGTTCGCGCTCAACGCGCTGCTCGGCGCCGCCGTGCTGTGGCTGCTGGCGGCCGCGTGCAAGACGGCGAACGGCGCGAACCGCCGGCGGCTCCTGCTCGCGCTGGTGTTCGTGACCGTGCTGGGGCTGTCGCACCACCACACGCTGCTGCTGCTCGGCGCGCCGGCTTCGGTGGTGGTGTTCGCCGCGGAGTGGGCCGCGTCGCGCGGGCGGCGCGGCGCGCTGCTCGCGCAGGTGGGCGCCGCCAAGGCGCTCGCGCTGCTGCCGCTCGCCTGGTTGCCGTTCGCCTCGCGGCGCGCGGACGCGCTGGTGTGGGGCGATGCCACGAACGCGCGCGGTTTCTTCTCGCTGCTGCTGCGCGACGAGTACGGCACGTTCCGGCTCGATCCGGCGCAGGCCGGCATGCAGGCGGACCGCAGTCACGTGGCGCTGTGGCTCGAGGCGCTGCCGCAGGGCATGGGCGCGCTGCCGCTGCTGCTCGCGCTCGCCGGGGTGTTCGTGCTGGCGCGCCGTCACCGCCGCGTCACGGCCGCGCTCGGCGCGTACGCGCTGCTGCAGGCGCTGTTCTTCACGCGCGTGGGGTTTCCCTCGGACTCGCCGGTGCTGCGCGGGGTGATCGAGCGCTTCTACATTCTTCCGGCGCTCGCCATCGCGCTGCTGGCGGGTGTCGGCGCCGCGGCGCTGCTCGCGCGCTTCCCGGGCGCCGCGCGCGCGGCTGCGGCCGGCGCGGCGCTTCTCGCCGTGCTCGCCGTGCCGCTCGCGACGCACGCGCGCATCGTGAGCCAGCGCGGCAACACGTTCGCCGAGTCGCTGGGCCGCGGCATGCTGGCCAGCTGCCCGCCGAACGCCGTGTTGTTCGTGCAGGGCGACCTGCAGCACAACGCGCTCGCCTACCTGACGCGCGTGCGCGGCCTGCGTCCCGACGTCGCCGTGCTCGACCAGGAGCTGATGACCTACGCCTGGTACGTGCGGCGCGTGCGCGAGCGCCATCCCGGTCTGCTTCCGCCGCTCGGCGGAGCGCAGCGCATCCGGCTGCGCGACGGGCGCACGGTGGAGGGCTGGGCGATCGCGCGCGGGGACAGCGTGGTGGACGTGCTCGCCGA
>JADLGX010000104.1 GCA_020849095.1 Candidatus Eiseniibacteriota bacterium | reverse complement strand
TGGCGCGAAGCGCCGCGGGATCGAAGCGTCCCGGCGTTTCGCCGCGCCGCCAGATCAGCGTGAACTCGTCACCGCCGGGTTCGGCGAGCAGCGCGCGCAGCAGCTGCCACGCGTGCGTGCCGATGCCGGTGAAGTGGTCCGAGGCGTAGCGCAGGTCGTAGAGAATCTTCATGACGGGCGCGCCGCGTTCGGGGCGTGTGCCGCCGCGTACACCCGGAACATCCGCCGAGCCCAGGGTTCGAAAGCGAAATGCTCCGCCCTGCGCCTGCCCAGTGCGCTCGCCGCTTCACGAGCGCCCTCGTCGCGCCACATCGAGAGCAGCGCATCCGCGAGCGCGTCCGCATCCATGGCCGGCACGACGCGCGACGCGCCGCCGGCCACCTCGGGAAGCGACCCGCCGTCGCTGCACACGGCGGGGCAGCCATGCGCCATCGCTTCCAGCAAGGGCAGGCCGAAACCTTCGTCCAGCGACGGAAAGGCGAGCGCAGTGGCCGTGCCATAGAGCGCCGCGAGCAGTGAGTCGTCGGCGTCGGTCACCCGCAGGACCCGCTCGCGGGCGGAAATGCCGGAGAGCCGCTCGAAGATGGGGCCGCTCCGCCAGCCGTCGTGCCCCACGAGCACGAGCCGGCCGGGAAATCCGGCGCGCACCATCGCGTCGAACGCCGAGAGCAGTGTCACGTGGTTCTTGCGCGGCTCCCACGTGCCGACGTGCAGCACGAACGGCCCCTCCAGCCCGAGCCGCCGCGCCACGCCCCCGCGCGCCACGACCGGGTCCACGGCGACGAAGTCCGGAGACAGCGCCAACGGAACCGTGATCACACGCTCGGGGGCGCCTCCCCACGCAGCGAGCACGCGGCCGCGCACGTGCTCGGAATCGCAGACGACCGTCGTCGCGCGCCGGATGGCCGAGGGAAGCGTCGCGCGAGCGAGCGCGGAAACGGGCGCGGGATGCCATTCGGGGTGCTCGATCGCGGTCAGGTCGTGCACGGTCACGACGAGGGGAATCCGCGCGAGGACGGGGGCCACGCCCATGGTCGCGTGCACGAGGGCCGCGTCGCCGAACCAGCCGTCCAGCGGAATACCGAGGGCAATGGTGCTCGCGTAGGCGAGCCGCAGCCCACGCCACCCGAACGGAAGCCCATGCAGCCGCGCGTGCGGAAACCGCCGGGCCGCTTCGGCCGACTTTCCGCCGGGATGAACGAGGCGCTCGGCGGGAGCCCCGGGGACGTCGCGGAAGGCCCGGACGAGATCACCGACGTAGCGGCCGATGCCCCCCGAGGGAACCAGCGCCGGAAACACGTCGATCGCGACAGGCCCGCATTCGCGCTTCTCACGCTCCGGCACCACGGTGTCCGGCGCGGAGATCATGCGGTGGAGGAACCCGCCGGGCGGACGGCGAAGACTTCCTCGGCGAATCCGTAGAGATCCCAGAACACGCCGCCTGGCACGTAGCCGTGGTGGCGCTTGGCGTTCAAGGCGTGCAGGGGCAGAAGCAAGAGGTGGTGCCAGTCTCGACGCGTGCCCTGACGTCGAATCTCGAGGCCTTCGCGCTTCAACACACCGGCGATTTCTTCGTGCGCGTAGAGCCGGACGTGGGTGGGGTCATCGTAGAAGTTCAGCGTTCCCCTGCGCGAAGGCAGGTGGGGACTGCGCCGCCCGGGAAACTCCAGGCAGAAGATGCCGCCCGGGGCGAGCTTGCGAGCGAGCAAGCGCACCACCTCGTCACCGTTGTGGAGGTGCTCCACGACGTGCGCCATGAGGATGGCGTCGTAGCCCGCATCCGGAAGCGCCGAGTAGTCCAGCTTCTCCAGATCCATTTCCACGAAGGCATCCATCGCGGCGAAGTCATCCGGGGAGTTGTTGTACTCCCGTTCGCGGTCCACACCGGTGTAGTGACAGCTCGGAAACCAGTGCTTGGCAAGGGTGGCCGAGTGGTTGCCGGCGCCGATGTCCAGGAAGCGGAACGGGCGCGAACCGAAATGGCGGCGGATGGCCTTGAGCTTGTGAGGGAGAACTCGGTACATGGGCCGCGCATGCTAGTCACGTCAGTCGGTGATGTCCACGCGCCGGACACTTTGCTGGCGCGGTTTCGCGCACGCCGCTAGGCTGGCCACATGCTCACGCCCGGTTCCCAAGGCCTGCCCGCGGGGGCGAATCCCCGCCTGCGCGAGCGGTCCTCCTTGCTGGCGGCGGCCATTGCCGCGATGGCCGCCGTGGCGGCGACCGCGACCTGGGGCGGGCTCGGCCTGCAGTCGTTGCCGGGAATGGCGCTGGCCGCTCTCGCCGCCGTCGCGGCGCTCTGGCTGGTCGTGACGCGAGCGAGCTGGCTGCCGGTGTTGCTGGCGCCCGCGTTGATCCCGTTCCCGCTCGTGGGCCTGGTGTTCCCGTTCGAGTTGATGCTGGGCCTCGCGGGCGCGTTGTTGCTCCTGCACCTGATCCGAACGAACCCCTCGCGCGTGACTGCCTGGACCCGCTGGGAAGTCATGAACGCGCTGTTCGTGCTGTGGGCTCTGGTGACCATCTACTGGTGTTTCGATCGCCTGCACGTCCTGCTCGGCGTTCGGCGGTTGCTGGTCGGGGTGTTCGCGGGCTGGACGGCTTACCGCCTGGCGGGCCAAGTGCCCCGGCGGGTGTTCGAAACGTCGTTGCTGCTCGGGCTGCTCTGCATCGGAGTAGCCGCGCTCAGGCAGAGCGCCAGCTCCGGGCTCTCCGCGCAAGGGCTTCTCATGCATCGCACCGCCGCCGGCGACCTGGGTTGGGGCACCGCGAACTACGTCGCAACGCTGCTGCTCCTGCTGTCTCCTCCGGCCGTCGCGATGCTGGTCTCGGCGAGGCCGGCATGGATGCGCGCGCTCGCGCTCGCCGGACTGGTCACGGCGGCCACCCTGCAGGTCCAGGTGGCATCTCGCGCGGCCGCCGTGCTCTTCTTCTTCGGCATGCTGGTGCAGGTCTTCCTCATGCTCCGCTCGCGCGCCCGCTGGATCGGCGTGACGACGATCATCGTGGCCATTGCCCTCGCCGTGATCTCACCGTACGGGCAGGGCCTGCTGTCCCGATTCACGAACCTGCGCGATCTCGGCAGCATGGTGGTCCGGCTCTGGTACTTCCGCGAGGGCTGGCAGCGCGTCGTGGACTTCTTCCCGTTCGGCATGGGACTCAACCAGGGCATTCCCTACCCCGACAAGATGAGCGGGAAGGACCTGCACAACTACTGGCTGGTCGTCACCTCGGAGCTCGGCCTGCCGGGCCTTCTGCTGTGGATCGCCACACTGGTGACGCAGTGGCGGGCCTTCGTGAGGCTCAGGCGATCACCGGGGAACGCCCAGATCGCGCTCGCTCTCCAGGTGTCGTTCTGGCTCGGCCAGCTCCATACGCTCGTCGAACCCACGTTCCAGGGAGGTCAGTACCAGTTCCTGTGGTTCTGGATCGGACTGGGCTTCCTGGGCTATGCGCGAACCACCGGCGCAGGCGTGCCCGCTTCCGCGGTCGCCAGCTCGGAGCGGTAGAGCGCGAACGTCTTCGCCGCCCAGCGCTCCAGCGTGTACTCCGCGGCGCGCACCGGCCCCTCTGCCGCGGCGCGCTCCCGAAACGTGCCGTCACGCCAGATTCGGCGCAGGGCCTCCACGATCTGGTCCACGCTCTCCGGAGTGACCAGCTCGGCGAAACCTGCGCCCAGGTCCGCCATCCCGGTGCGGTCGCCCGTCACGCACGGCACGCCGCAAGCCATGGCTTCGAGGATGGGCATGCCAAATCCCTCCTCGAGCGAGGGAAACGCGACCGCCGTGGCCGCGCCGTACAGCGCCACGAGATCCTCCTCGCTCGCGTCGGACACGCGCACGATATTCGCACGCTCACTCGAGGACTCGAGCCGCGACAGGACGGGTTCGATGCCCCAGCCATTCTTGCCGACCAGTACCAGAGGTCCCGGGAATCCCTCCCGCCGCAACTTCTCGAATGCCTCGAACAGGCGGACATGGTTCTTGCGCGGCTCGACCGTCCCCACGTGCAGGAAGTACTCGGCCGCCAGGCCGAATCGCCAGGCGACGTGCGCGCGCGCGACGGCCGGGGGCACCGGGTGAAAGTCGTGCCCCACCGGAGGGGGAATGACGGTGATGCGCTCGGGCCGGACTCCGATGCCCCGCACCACTTCGGCCTTCACCCACTCGGAGTGGCAGATCACGCGATCGGCCCGCCGGGCGGCCCCGGGAACCGTCGCCGAGAGGAAGAAGCGCGTGCGCAGCGGATGCCACTCGGGATGCTGCAGGAACGTGAGGTCGTGCACGTGGGAGATGAGCCGGGCGTTCGAACGAAGCGGTCCGTCCCCGAGCGGACTGTGAAACAGCTTCGACGGACCGTAGAGCGAATCCAGCGGAAGACCGAACGGTACGGTCGCGAGGCAGGCTGCGCGCATGACCAGCCCGTTCACCGGCAGCTCCATCAGCTCGTCGGGCCGGTAGCGCGCGAGCGCGAGATGTCGCAGGTTCGAAGTATGCGCGAACCGGTAGGTCGGCCCCCCGGGAAGAGTTCTGAGAGCGGCGCAGAGATCGCGCACGTAGCGGCCGATGCCGCCGGTGGGAAACAGGCCGGGGAAGATATCGAGCGCCAGGTCCGGCACCTGGGCCATGGCCTTCATGACGGGCTCTCTCCGACGATGGCCGGGCGGGCCATGAGCCCGCGCAGTTCCCCGATCGTCACGTAGCGCGCGGCCAGCAGGATTCCGGCCGCGGTCAGGACGAACACGACTCCGCCCGCGGCCATGGCCGCCAGCCGGTAGCCGCGGCCGTCCCCCAGACCGGAAACGAAGTGCGCCAGCATTCCGCCGGCCAGCCCCGCGGCAGCGGAAGCCAGGACGGGAGGTCCGATCTGCTCACGCAGTTCGCGTGCGAGCGGCACGCCGAGCACGCGATGGACGCGCACGATGAACCACACGGGACCGACCACACCGGAGGCGACGAGCGCCCAGAGTCCGCCCTCGAATCCGAAGCGGGGAATCCACCACAGGCTGAGAGGAAAATGCACCGCCATGGCGATCACGAAGTACCAGGCCTCGATGCCCGGGCGCCCCATGCCCCGGACCACGGCGGAGCCGACTCCCGTCAGGCTGGCCGTGGCGAGGACAGCGCCGAGCGCGACGGCTGCTCGCACGGCATCCCCGTGTCCGGGCCCGAACCATGCGGCGAAGACGGCCGGCGAGAGCGCGATGATCCCCGCCGCGCAGGGCAGTGCGACCATGAGGACGTAGCGGGTCGCGCGACGAAACAGCGGCACGACGCCCTGTGGGTCGCCCACGGCGTGCAGATGGGCCACTGCGGGAAGCAGCGGCGGCAGCAACAACGCGGGCAGCGCCCAGACGCCGAAGGCGACGCGGTATGCCAACTCGTACTCGGCCACGGCGTGCAGCCCGAC
>JADLGX010000103.1 GCA_020849095.1 Candidatus Eiseniibacteriota bacterium | reverse complement strand
CGGACAAGCACGTCGCGTATCCCGTGACCTTCGAGGAGCCGCGGCGTGCTCGCGGGGGCAACTGCTGGCAGCACCTGCGTTCGTTCCGCAAGCGGCTGTTCGACGCCGTGCCGGATCACGAGCTGCGCCTGAACGGGCGCTATGTCGACATCGCGGTCGACTGGTCGTTCATGCTGCCGATCGTCGAGGTGGCCCGGCAGGCCGAGTGGATCCGCGAGCCGCTCTACCTCTACGAGCCTTCCGGTCTCGGGAAGGGGACGCAGCGGGCTGCGCGCGAAGAGCAGATCAGGACACTCGTCGCCCGTCCTTCGCGAAGTTGGGCGCGCGGCATGCCCAGGACCACGTTGCTGCCAGGGCATGCGTTCGCGGCGGCAGCCGGGACCGAGCCGGGCATCCTGTTCCTCCGACATGCAGAGCGGCCGTCCTTCGCCGGCCTGACGGAACGTGAGAAGCACGAGGTCAGCCTGACCCCGCGCGGTCGGGACGAGGCCAGGGCTCTCGGCCGGCAGTTCGGGTCAGCGGTCCGGCTCGCCAGCAGCCCGGTGCCGCGCGCGGTCGAGACGGCCGCCGCCTTGGCCGAGGGTGCGGGAATCGAAGCCGGGTCGATCGTGCATCTGGCCGAGCTGAAGCTGTTCCTGGCCTCCGGGCCGGAGCACTACGAGGACGTGAAGCGACGCCTTGGCTGGACCGAGCTGATGGCGACCTGGGCCGACGGGGCGCTGCCCGGCGGTGTCCTGCAGCCATGCGAAGTCGTTGCGCGGGCGGCGATCGAGGGGCTGCTGCGCGCGTGCGGGCCAACCCGAGTCGTCGCGGTCACGCACGACTTCGTCGTGATCGCCTTGCTCGCGGCCCTTCGCGGCGAGCGCGTCACGGCCGTGCCCTATCTGGGCGGCCTCTTCGTCAGCCTGCAGGAAGCTGAGCGGTTCGTCGGGGCAGGAGTCTGCGCATGAGCAACACAAGGTCAGAGCAGCCGAAGCGTCGTCCGCTGGTCGCAGTGATCGGGGATGCGCGGGTCGAGCCGGGAGGCACGAAGGACCTGCTTGCCGAGGAGGTCGGCAGACTTCTGGTCGACGCGGGCTACCGAGTGCTGACCGGCGGCCTCGGCGGCGTGATGGAGGCGGCGTGCCGTGGCGCGCGTTCGTCGTCGCGCTACCAGTCCGGCGACACCGTCGCGGTCCTGCCCGGGCACGATCCTGGCGAGGCGAACGAGTTTGTCGACGTCGCGATCGCCTCGGGCCTGGACCACGTCCGCAATTCGATCGTCGCGCACGCAGACGCGGTGATCGCGATCGGCGGTGGGGCCGGAACGATGTCCGAGATCTGCCTCGCCTGGATCTACAAACGGCTCATCGTGGCGCTGCGCGTGGAGGGCTGGAGCGGCAAGATCGCGGATCAGCGGGTCGACGAGCGCATGCGGTATCCGGACGAGCCAGATGACCGGGTGTTCGGGGCGACATCTGCTGCGGATGCCGTGCGCACCGTGGTTGATCGCGTCGGGCGCTTCACGAGGCAGCACGGGACGATCCGCCGAAGGGGCACCCGGTGATCATGTCACCTTCTGCAGGGTTGCCGAAGTAGACCTGCCATCAGCGGGCGGTGGCTCGCTGAGTCGCTTCTCGACCTGCGCGTGACGTTGAGTCAGTGTCCTGGGTCGGCGGATCCAACCCAACTCCATGCGATCCGGCGCTACGCCATGCGACTCCCCGCTGGCCGTTCGGAATCGTGAGCAGTGCCTGTATTCTGCTACTCGAAGAACATGCGAACGGCTCGACGTGGAACACCTGACATCGCGATCCTCAACGAGGACTGTCGCGATTGGATGCGTGCGCAGTCAGCCGGCTTGGTCGACTGCGTCGTCACGTCCCCGCCCTACAACCTGGGCATCGCGTATGAGTCCTACAGGGACAAGCAGCCCCGCGAGCAGTACCTCGCTTGGCTGGGCGACGTGCTCGACAACCTCCACCGGGTATTGCGACCGAACGGTCACTTCTTCCTGAACGTCGGCTACAGCAACACGGATCCGTGGGTCGACGTCGATGTTCTGATGGTTGCGCGCAAGCGGTTCGTGCTGCAGAACCGAATCTGTTGGGTGAAGAGCGTCTCGATCGACACCGAGACGTTCGGCCACTTCAAGCCGATCAGCTCGGGGCGCTTCGTGACCCCGACGCACGAGATGGTCTTCCACTTGACCAAGACGGGGAACGTTCCGATCGACCGTTCGGCGGTGGGCGTTCCCTACAAGTGGAAGTCGAACCTCGACAAGCGAAGCCGCATGCGCGGCCGACTTGCCAAGAAGTTCGGCTACGCGGGATGGCTGGACTTCGAGGCTCGCGCGAGCGAGCGCGAACGCGAGTGCCTTGATCGCGAACTGGATGCGCGGGTGAAGCAGCTTGGCGTCGTGAAGGACCGTCGCTGCAGAGGGAACTCCTGGTTCCTGCCCTACGACACGATTCGCGACCGCGACTCGGACAGAGGTTCGCACCCTGCCACGTTTCCGGTGGCCCTACCCGAGATGTGCATCCGGTTGGCGGGCTGCCCTGCCGGGTCACTGGTCTTCGATCCGTTCGTGGGCTCGGGTACGACGATGATCGCGGCGCGAGCTGCTGGCATGCGGGGCGTTGGGACCGACATCGACCGGCGCTACGTCGCGCACGCATTGAAGCGGCTGCAGCAGGCGGCTGCGAAGGTGAACGAGCCGACTGGAGTTCGCCGTCGCGCGGTCCGATGAACCGTTGAACACCGATCTGGGGCACGTAGGAGCCCAGCTACATCTCTCCCGAGGAGCGGCAATGGCGAACAAGCGCAGAACGGACAAGGGTGAGGTGATCCCGCCCTACCTCAAGGACGACGGATACCTCTACGTGATGGTGACGGGCGAGGACGGGCGGCGGCAGGAACACCCCGTGCACATTCTCGTCGCTGAGACGTTCCTCGGCTTCGCTCCGTCCCCGGAGCACAGGGTCGTTCACAAGAACGGAAAGCTGACCGACAACGCCGTGACGAACTTGGAGTGGCGCGTGCCAGGGTGATCGAGCACAGGACCACTCGCGCGACTGCGGGTGACCTTGAGTCGCCGTCGGGCCACCGAACTGCATCTTCGGCCAGTGGGAGAAGGAGCCCTACGTGGCTCTCGCTCTCCCCTTCGCCAAGAAGCTGGAGTTCCGGTGGCACGAAACGTATGTTGCAGCCGAACTCAAGATGAGCGGTTCCGCCGCTCGATCCAGCTACCGCGTGGTTTCCCGTCTAGGCCGTCAAGTGTCGCGTCAGGCCCGCCAGATCTCGATCTGGGCGGTTCTGTTCGTGCTCTGCCTGGGCCTTCCGCGCTTCCTGGTGGTCTGCACGGGGCCGCATTGCCAAGGAAGCGTTGAGTTCGTGCACGCCCCGGGATCCTGCTGCCAGGATCACCACGAGGTCCCAGACGGTTGCCGTGAGCACGAACACGGCGACAACGACGCCGACGGCGGCGACTGTGGTGAGGGCGAATCTGCCGAGCCTAGCCGTTGCGGCTGCACCGATGTCGCGTTCGTGATCGACGAGGGGCCGCTCCCCGAACGCATCACGTTCGAGTTCAGCGACGCCCCGGTGGTCGCCGTGATCGATTCTTGGCCCGACTACCGGCCGACGGAGCAGCTCGCAGCGGTACTGCCGCCTTCAACAGGTCCGCCGAGAACGGACCAACGAACCGAGCTGCTGGCTACGACCCTCCTGTTGATCTGAGTCGACGCGCGCCCGCTGAGCCCAGTGGCTCGGCGTTCGAGGTCCTTCGGCCTCGTTGTGCCGCGTTACGCGAGTGACGCGGCGT
>JADLGX010000102.1 GCA_020849095.1 Candidatus Eiseniibacteriota bacterium | reverse complement strand
GCGAAACGACACATCCAGCGCCCCGTCGGACGCAAAGCTCAGCCCCGCGTACCACACGCTCGTTCGCCCATCGTGCGCGGGCCGGCCAATGGCGCCGACATTGACCACACAACGTCCGCCGGGCAGCTCGCGTGCCCAGTGCAGCCCGGTGTGGGTGCAGGCGATCACATCGGCTTCGTACTCGTCGCACAGCCAGTCCAGGAACGCGTCCGAGCACTGGCTGTCCCACAGGAACTCGTTCACGCGCCGCGGCGATCCGTGACACAGCAGCACGCGTCGGCCCTCCACGGTGAGCCGTGCCTGCGCGGGCAGCGACCGCAGCCACTCGCGCGTGGCATCGCCCACTCGCGCGGCGGTGAAGTCGTAGCTCACCTGGGCAAAGTGGTTGTCGAGCGGATCGGTGTAGCCGCACGCGCAGTCGCCGAGCGCGTGGCCGATCGAATGGTCGTAGTTGCCCTGCAGCATGGGCACGCGACGCTCGCGCAACAGCGTGGCGCACGCTTCGGGATCGGGGCCGAAGCCGCCCAGGTCGCCCAGGCACCACAGCTGCTCATCGCCGCGCGCGGCGGAGTCGTTCAGCACGGCGCGCAACGCGAGTGGATTCGAGTACACGCCGCCAAAGAGCCCGAGAGTGGTCATGGCTCAGCCATTCGCGCAGGTCATGCCGGTCACCCAGCAGGTGTGGCAGGCGCCATGCGCCAGCAGGAAGCCGCCGGCGGACTGCGCCAGCGTCTCGCCCATGCGCGCGGCGGGCTCGTCCACCAGCAGCGGGCACACGAACACGCCCTGCGACGTCACGGCGCGGCAGCTGCCGCACTGCAGCCGATGCGAATCGAACGCCTCGCCGGGCAGCAGCGCCAGCGTCTCGCGCTCGCGATAGCCGCGCGTGCGCTCGGCTTCGCGACCCATGAGGAACATGGGCAGCACCTTCACGCGCGGACGCGCGAGGCCCTCGGCCTTCAGGCGCGCGAACACGCGCTCGCGAAACGCCAGGGGATCGCCGGCCTCCAGCTGCGTGAACGTGACGATGGGGAGGAGGCCCGCGGCCTCGAGCGCGCGCAAGCCGTCCAGCGCGCGGCGATACGCGCCCGCGCCGCGAATGGCGTCGTGCGCGCTCTCGTCGTCGCCGTCCAGCGACACGCGCAGCTCCAGCGAAAAACGCGAGCGTCGCGCGAGGTCGCCCAGCGCCTGCACGCGGCGCGTCGTGAACAGCGTGCCGTTGCTCAGCACGGTGCAGGGGGCGAGCAGAAGTGTGTCCGACAGGATCGCGTCCATCTCCGGGTTCAGGAACGGCTCGCCGCCCGTGAAATAGATCTCCTTCACGCCCATCGCCACGGCTTCGGCCACGCGCGCAGCCACCTGGGCGCGCGTCAGCATGGCGTGGCGCGTCACACCGGGGCCGCTGGTCACGAAGCAGTGCGTGCAAGACAGGTTGCACAGCGTGCCCGCCACCTGCATCCACAGGGTGTCGAGGTGATGAAAGGGCTGGATCGGAACGCTCAAGTGCTGGCTCCGGCCGAAGACCGTTCGGCCACTCGGCCCGCAAAGGTCACGGCGCGGCCAAATCTCCCGGTGGCCCCGGGGCAACCCCGGGTGCCGCCTTTGACGCCATGACAGGCTGTTCATAATGTATCGCGTTCTCAACGGAGGCCGTGGGCGGGAAGAGGCTCGGATGCGCTCGAGTCTCCCGTCGGAGGCCGTGGAGGCACTATGCGAGAGCAGGTCGAAAAAGTCATCGAGCAACTTCGCGTGCACGTGGTGCAGCCGGACGGCGGCGACCTCGAACTGGTCAACGTGACCGACGACGGTGTGGTCACCATCCGCCTGCACGGCGCCTGTGTCGGCTGCGCCAGTTCCACGACCACGCTGCGCAACGGCATCGAACGCTACCTGCGCCACAAGCTGCCGCAGGTCACTCAGGTCGTGGCGGAGTAGCGTGTACTTCTACGGTCTCATCGTCGCGACCTTCCTGGTGGGCGGTACGGTGCTGCTCGCCATCGGAATCAATCGCGTGCGCGAATGGTGGGAAGAGCGCGAGCGGGCCCGCCGCGCCCCGTAGCTTCGCCCCGTCACCGGCGCCGGAGCGCGCCAGCAGAAGGAAGCCCATGTCCGTGATCACCAAGGAACAGGTTCTCGTCGCGCTGGGAACGGTGCAGGATCCCGATCTCCATCGCGACCTCGTGACGCTCGGGATGATCGAGGACGTCGTCATCGAGGGCGGCTGCGTGGCGTTCACGCTGGTGCTGACCACGTCGGCCTGCCCGCTCAAGGCCCAGATCGAGGAAGACTGCCGCCGCGCCGTCAGCGGCATCGCCGGCGTCACCGAGATCAAGCTCCACACCACGAGCCGCGTGCGCAAGCCGCGCGACCCGTCGGCCGACCGCAAGCACCTCGAAGGGGTCGCGCACGTCATTGCCGTGGGTTCCGGCAAGGGCGGCGTGGGCAAGAGCACGCTCGCCTGCAACCTCGCCATTGCGCTCGCGCAGACGGGCGCCACGGTGGGGCTCCTGGACGGCGACATCTACGGCCCCAACCTGCCGCGCATGATGGGAGTCAACCGCCAGCCGTTCACCAAGGACGGGCGCATCATTCCCATCGAGGCGCACGGCGTGCGCTTCATGTCCATGGGCCTGCTCGTCGAGGCGGGCGAGGCCGTCGTGTGGCGCGGCCCCATGCTGCACGGCGCCATCAAGAGCTTCCTGAACGACGTGGACTGGTCGGGCTGCGACTACCTCATCGTGGACCTGCCGCCGGGCACGGGCGACGTGCAGCTCTCGCTCATCCAGCAGACGGTGGTCACGGGCGCCGTGGTGGTGACCACGCCCTCCACCGTGTCCATCGAGGACGCCGTCAAGGCGATCGCCATGTTCGACAAGCTCAGCGTGCCGGTCATGGGCGTGATCGAGAACATGAGCTACTTCATCTGCAACAAGTGCAACGAGCGCCACGACATCTTCAACACGGGCGCGGGCGAGTCGCGCGCGCTGGCCATGGGGCTGCCGTTCCTGGGTGCCATTCCGCTGCACCCCGAGGTGCGCGCGGGCGGTGACAACGGCCGTCCGGTGGTGGCCGACCAGCCCGACAGCCCCTACGCGTTGGAAATGCGCCGCATCGCCGGCGCGCTCGCGCAGCGCGTCAGTATCCACACGCTCACCCCGGCCGGAACCCCGGCATGAAGCGCGTCTACGCCGATCACGCCGCCACGACAGCTCCCGCGCCCGAAGTGGTGCAGGCGCTGCTGCCGTACCTGGCGGAAGCGTTCGGCAACGCCTCCAGCGTGCACTCGCGCGGCGAGGCGGCGCGCGACGCGATCGAGTCGGCGCGCATCGAGGTGGCTCGACTCCTGGCGGCGCAGCCCGAGGAGATCGTGTTCACCGCGAGCGGCTCCGAGAGCAACAACCTGGCGCTCAAGGGCGCGCTGCTCGTTTCCGAGGCGCCGCGCGCGCGCGTGGTGGTCAGCGCGATCGAGCACCCGTCCGTGCTCGCCACGGCGCGCCACCTGGAATCGCGCGGGCATGCGCTGACGATCGTCCCGGTGCAGCCCAACGGGCGCATCGACCCCGACGAGCTGCAGGCCGCGCTCGGTCCCGATGTGGCGCTGGTGTCGGTGATGGCGGTCAACAACGAGACGGGCGTCACGCAGCCGCTCGAGGAGATCGGCGACCGGGTCAAGGCGTGCGGCGCGCTCTTTCACGTGGACGCCGTGCAGGCGCCGGGCAAGATCGCGCTGCACGTGGACCACTGGAACGCCGACCTGGTGAGCATCGCGGCGCACAAGTTCGGCGGCGTGCCGGGCGCGGCGGCGCTGTTCGTGCGCCGGCGCACGCGGCTCGCGCCGCTGGTGCACGGCGGCCGGCAGGAGCGCGGGCGGCGCGCGGGCACCGAAAACGTGGCGGCCATCGTGGGCATGGGCGTGGCGGCGGTTCGCTGCCGCACCGCGCTGGACACGGGCGAGCCGCAGCGGATCGCCGGGCTGGGCGAGAGATTGCTGGCCGGGCTGCTCATGCGCGTTCCCGACACGCGGCTCAACGGCGACCTCAACCAGCGCGCGGGCGGCATCGTCAACCTGTGCTTCGCCGGCGTGGACGGCGAGGCCGTGCTGCACGAGCTGGACCGCGCCGGGGTCACCGTTTCCACCGGCTCCGCGTGCAGCTCCGGCGAAGCCGGCCCGAGCCACGTGCTGCTGGCCATGGGAATCCGTTCCGAGGACGCGCACGCGAGCGTGCGGTTCTCGCTGGGTGAAGAGACGACCGACGAAGACGTGGATTTCATCTGTGAAGTGACGCCGCCCATCGTGGAGCGCCTGCGCGCGCTCGGCGGGCCGGCGATGGGCAAGAGCGCCTGAGCCGCTCGGAAGGAGAGAAGCCGTGAAGCGTAGTCCCAAGCGCACCGCCGCCGACAACGGTCACAAGAACAATGGCAAGCCGGCCGCCAAGGCCACGCCCGCGATGAGCCAGGACGAGCAGTTCCGCCTCAAGGTGGGGCTCGCCGAGATGCTCAAGGGTGGCGTGATCATGGACGTCATGAATGTCGAACAGGCCACGATCGCGCAGGAGTCCGGCGCGGCGGCCGTCATGGCGCTCGAGCGCATCCCGTCGCGCATCCGCAAGGACGGCGGCGTCGCGCGCATGAGCGATCCCTCCATGATCCGCAAGATCCAGGCGGCGGTCGACATTCCGGTCATGGCCAAGTGCCGCATCGGGCACATCGTCGAGGCGCAGATCCTCGAGGCGCTCGAGATCGACTTCGTGGACGAGTCCGAAGTGCTCACGCCCGCCGACGAGGCGAACCACGTGTGGAAGCACTCGTTCAAGGCGCCGTTCGTCTGCGGCTGCCGCGACCTGGGCGAGGCGCTGCGCCGCATCGGCGAGGGCGCCGCGATGATCCGCACCAAGGGCGAGGCCGGCACGGGCAACGTGGTCGAGGCCGTGCGCCACATGCGCACGGTGATGTCTCAGATGAAGCGGCTCACCACGATGACGCCCGACGAACTCATGGCCGAGGCCAAGAACCTGGGCGCGCCGTTCGACCTGGTGCTGCAGGTTTCGCGCACGGGCAAGCTGCCGGTTCCCAACTTCGCCGCGGGCGGCGTGGCGATCCCGGCCGACGCCGCGCTCATGATGAAGCTGGGCGCCGAGGCCGTCTTCGTCGGCTCGGGCATCTTCGAGGTGGGCGACCTGTCGCGTCCCAAGGACGCGCGCAAGGACCAGGCCCGCATGGCCAAGGCCGTCGTGGCCGCGGTGGCCAACTGGGACCGTCCGGACGTGCTGGTCGAGATCAGCACGGGCCTGCCGCAGGCGATGCGCGGCATCTCGCTCGAGACGCTCTCGGAGGACCAGCACCTTGCCAAGCGCGGCTGGTGAGGCCGACGTGGGCAATCGCACGCGCGGACGGCGTGATGGCGGCGCCCCGCGCGTGGGGCTGTTGTCGCTGCAGGGGGACTTCGAGCGCCACCGCGAGACGCTCACGGCGCTCGGCGCCGCCAGCGTGCGCGTGTCGCTGCCCGAGCACCTGCACGATCTCGACGCGCTCATCCTTCCGGGTGGCGAGTCCAGCACCATGCTGCGCCTGCTCGATGCCACCGGCCTTCGCGCGCCGGTCGAAGCGTTCGTGCGCACCGGCCCGGTGCTGGGCACGTGCGCCGGGCTCATCCTGCTGTCGCGCCAGGCGGACCGGCTGCCGGCGCCCACTCTGGGCGTCATCGACATCACCTCGTCCCGCAACGCGTGGGGCCGCCAGGTGCACTCGTTCACCGATTCCGTGCACGTGGCGCCTCTGGGCGACGACGTGCAGGGCGTGTTCATCCGCGCGCCGCGCATCACGCGCGTCGGGCGCGGGGTCGAGGTGATCGCCACCTACGGCGGCGAGCCGGTCGGCGTGCGCCAGGGCGTGGCCGTGGCCATCGCCTTTCATCCCGAACTGACGGGGGACCACCGGCTGCACGAGTGGTTCCTGCGCGACGTGGCGGGCCTTGCGCTCCAGGGCCGAGCCGGAGGCTCACAGTGACCGCGGCCAGCCCCGAGCGGGCGCAGTTGCACGCGTTCCTCGCCAAGCACGGCAAGTTTCTGCTCACCACGCACGTCAATCCCGACGGCGACGCCATCGGCTCCGAGGTGGCGTTCGCGCGCTGGCTGCGCGGCATGGGCAAGCAGGTGCGCATCCTCAACGACTCCGCCACGCCGCACGCCTACGCGTGGCTCACGGACGAGGATCCCGTCGAGCGCTACTCCGAGCCGCTGTGCGAGGAGTGCTTCGAGTGGGCCGACGCGCTGGTCGTGCTGGACACCAGCAACAAGCAGCGCATCGGCAAGCTCGCGAACCACCTGGACCGCCACGCCATCGCGCTGGCGATCGTGGACCACCACGTCACGCACGACGGCTTCGGCGCGGTCAACGTGATCGAGCCCGCGCGCCCTTCGGCGTGCAGCCTGGTGTACGAGCTCATTCGCGAGAGCGGCGCGGCCATCGACCGGCTTTCGGCCGACGCGCTGTACGTGGGGCTGTCCACCGACACGGGAAACTTCCGCTACTCCAACACCGACACGTCCGCGCACCTCATGGCGGCCGAACTCCTGAAACTCGGCGTGGACACGCAGCTCACCAACCTGCGCATCAGCGCCACCGCTCCTGCAGGCCGTCTACGATTCTTTGGTGAGGTGCTGGCGGCGCTCGAGCTGTACGAGGGCGGCAAGCTGGTCGTGATCGAGGCGTCGCCCGAGCAGTTCTCGCGGCACGGGCTCGAGGGCGCGGACACCGACGGGCTCGTGGACATGCCGCGGGTCATCGCCGGTGTCGAGGTGGTCATGCTGGTCTCCGAGGTGGTGCCCACCAAGGTGAAGATCTCGCTGCGCTCCGCCGGCCGCGTGGCCATCGACCAGATCGTCGCCCAGCTCGGCGGCGGCGGGCACCAGCACGCCGCGGGCGCGCAGTTCCGCGGCTCGCGCGAGGACGCCAAGGCGCGGCTGCTGCCCGAGCTTGCCAAGCTGCTCGCCACGCTCGACGGCGAACGCACCGGAGCGAAGGCGTGAGCGGTGCCGTCTCGACGGCCGCCGTGCGCCTGGCCGCCCGCGAGATCTCGCACCGCTTCGGGCCGCGCGTCGCCGTGCGCCCCGTGAGCTTCGACGTGACATCGCCCGGAGTGGTGGCGGTGACCGGCGAGAACGGCTCGGGCAAGAGCACGCTGCTGCGCATCCTGTCGGGACTGCTTCGGCCCAGCCGGGGCGAGAGCACGTTCGAGGTGGGGGGGCAGGCGATCGAGCCGCGCCGCCGCAGGCTGTTCACCGGACTCGCCACGCCCGAGCTGTCCTTCTATGAGGAGTTCACGGCGGCCGAGAACCTCGCGTTCGCGGCCGAGACGCGGGGATTGCCGAATCCCGCGGACGCCGTGCGCGATGCACTGGAGCAGGTGGGGCTCACCCCCCGGGCCGACGACCGCGTGAGTGCGTTTTCGTCCGGCATGAAGCAACGGCTCCGGCTCGCGTTCGCCATCCTGCACGAGCCGAGCGTGCTCATGCTGGACGAGCCGGGCTCCCATCTGGATGATGCCGGCCGCGCCGTGGTGGAACACATCGTGCAAACGCACGCCCCGCGTGCGCTCGTGCTGATCGCGACCAACGAACCCCGGGAGATTCAGCTTGCCGAACGCCGCATCGAACTCAGCGGGCGCGGTCTGGAGCGTTCTTCGTAAGGAATGCCGGACCGAGTGGCGCACACGCTACGGGCTGAACGCCGCATTGCTCTTCGCGGTGGCCAGCCTGACGGCGGTGAGCTTTGCCGCGGGCCGGCTGGGCAACCGCACCGACATCATGGCGGCGCTGTTCTGGATCGTGTTGCTCTTTGCCACGCTCGCCTCGATGAGTCACGCCTTCGTGCGCGAGGTCGAGGCCCGCACCATGCTCCTGCTGCGGCTGGTCGCGACGCCCACGGAGATCGCGGTCGGCAAACTCCTGTTCAATCTTTTGTTTCTTCTGGTCATCGAAGCGGTCACCGTGCCGCTCTTCATGGTACTCATGGGGGCGCCTCCCGTTCGCTGGGGGGACTTCCTGGCCGTGCTGCTCCTGGGCACGGTGTCGTTGGCCGCCTCGTCCACGTTGGTCGGGGCGGTGATCGCGCAGACGCGCGGTCGTGGGGCGCTTTTCGCGGGCGTCTCGCTGCCGTTGCTTCTGCCGGTCCTGGCTGCAGCCGTGGGGGGGACCCGCGAGATGTGGGCCGCGAATTCCGTCGCACCGTCGCTGAGGCTCCTGGGGGCCTACGCGGTGGCACTGCTGGCGGCGAGCCTGCTACTTTACGACCATCTCTGGGAGGACTAGACCCCTCATGCTGTGGCGTTTACTGATCTTCGTGTGGATCGCGGGCTGGATGGTGGCGGCGCTGCTCTTCGCCCCCCAGGTGCCGGTGCTGCACGAGACCACGCGAGTCCTTTACTTCCATATCCCGGCGGCCTGGATCGCGGTCCTGGCGCTGGGCTGGGGCATGCTCCACAGCGTGCTCTATCTGGTGAAGCGCGATCTCCAGCATGACGATCACGCGGCTGCGGCCGCGGAACTGGGCGTGCTCTTCACCGTCATGGCCACGGTCAGCGGCTCGCTGTGGGCCAAGGCCATGTGGGGCTCCTACTGGAACTGGGATCCCCGGGAGACCTCGATCTTCTTCGTGCTCATCCTGTACATCGCCTACCTGGCGTTGCGCGGGAGCATCGAGGGGGACGAAAAGCGGGCGCGGCTGTCGGCCATCTATTCGGCCATCGCGTTCGTGGCGGTGCCGTTCCTGATGTTCGTGGTGCCCCGCATGTACGAAACGCTCCATCCGGACCCGATCATCAACCCGCGGGGCAAGGTGGACATGGACCCGATGATCCGCACCTGCTTCTTCGCGATGCTCATCGGCTTCACCGCACTCTATTTCTGGCTCCAGACGCTGCGCGTGCGGGTGACCCGCATCGAACGTCGTCGCGAGCTGGCTCGAGGTTTGTGACATGGACCGCAACTGGGTCGTGTTGGGTGTCTCGCTTCTCGTCTGGGGATTGCTCTTCTTCTGGCTCCTCAGCGTCGAGAAGCGGGTCAAAGAACTGGAGAAGTCATGAACGTCAAAGTGCTCCTCGCCGTCGGCCTGCTGGTCGCCGCCATCGCGATCGGGGTCAGCAGCTTCAAGCAGACGATGACGCCCTACATCGGCTTCGCCGCCGCCCGCAAGGCTTCCGGCCTCGTGCAGGTCAACGGCAAGCTGGCCAGCAAGGACTACGTCATCAACAAGGAAGAGCAGTACCTCAAGTTCCAGCTGCAGGACACGAACGGCGACGTCATGCCCGTCGAGTACCGCGGCGTGATTCCCGGCAACTTCGACCAGGCGGTCAGCATCGTGGCGATCGGCGCCTTCAAGGGCGATCACTTCGAGGCCAACCAGCTGCTCGTCAAGTGTCCGTCCAAGTACCAGGCGCTCGAGAAGGAAACCGGCGGTGAGCATCCCGACGGCGTGCCGCAGGGCGCGCCCGCCGACCCGGCCGCTCCCGCCGAGACCGCCGCTCCGGCCGCGACGGGGGCCTCTTCATGAGCCGCGCGGCGATCTCCACCGCGGCCGCCATCCT
Source organism: Candidatus Eiseniibacteriota bacterium (assembly GCA_020849095.1). Classification (GTDB taxonomy): domain Bacteria; phylum Eisenbacteria; class RBG-16-71-46; order RBG-16-71-46; family RBG-16-71-46; genus CAIXRL01. The sequence goes on along the minus strand of JADLGX010000102.1, from coordinate 5,907 downwards.
CGTTCCGGCGCTGCTCGCCGGCGTCTACCTGCTCAACACCAACGCGATCAACCCGGGCCAGTGGCTCTCGTGGATCGCGTTCATCGCGTCGCTCGTGACCGCGTTCGGCTGGCTCATGGCCGGCCTGGGCCGCGGCCAGCAGGCCGAGGACTCGGCCCGCATGGCGTTCAAGATCCAGTGGGGCGCCCTGCTCGCGAGCACGGCGTTCCTGTGGTGGATCCTGTTCAGCCACCAGTTCACCTACCAGTACGTGCACGACTACTCGTCCAAGAGCATGCCGTCGCACTTCGTGTTCGCGGCGTTCTGGGGCGGACAGGAAGGCACGTTCGTGCTGTGGGGGCTGCTCACCGCGTGCCTCGGCCTGGTGCTGATGCGCTGGAAGAGCCACCTGACCGCGGCGGCCATGTTCTTCCTCAACCTGCCGCTGGTCATGCTCACGCTGGTCAGCGTCATGCGCGGGCCGTTCCTCCGCTCGAAGGAAGTGTTCACGGACGGCGTCGGGCTGAATCCGCTGCTGCAGGACTACTGGATGACCATTCATCCGCCCGTCCTGTTCCTGGGCTTCTCGTCGTTCGTGGTGCCGTTCGCGATCGCCTCGGCCGCGCTCTGGAAGCGCGACTACGACGGCTGGGTCAAGCCCGTGCTGCCGTGGGTCGTGTTCTCCACCGCCGTGCAGGCGACCGGCTTCATCATGGGCGGCGTGTGGGCCTACAAGGTGCTCGGCTGGGGCGGTTACTGGGGCTGGGACCCGGTCGAGAACGGCTCGCTGATTCCGTGGCTCGCCACCGCGGCCCTGCTGCACGGCCTGCTGGTGCAGCGCGTGACCGGTTCGCTGCGCAAGATGAACTTCTTCCTGGCGATCACGGCCTACGTGCTGGTGCTGTACGCGTCGTTCCTCACGCGCAGCGGCGTGCTGGCGGACTTCTCGGTGCACTCGTTCGCCAACCTGGGCCTGTCCGGCTTCCTGCTGTCGTTCATCGGGATCGTCGGCGTGGCGGGCTACGGCCTGCTCGTGTTCCGCCTGGGCGACATTCCGCAGCCGCCCGAGCCGCTCGGCAACTATTCGCGCGAGTCGTTCATGTGGCTCGGCCAGCTGGTGTTCATGCTCATGTGCCTGCTCGTTACGCTGGGCATGAGCGCGCCGCTGATCACGCGGCTGTTCGGGCCGCCGGCCAACGTGCAGACCAGCTACTACAACCTCGTCAACGCGCCGCTCGCGATCGCGATGGGCCTGCTGCTGGGGCTGTCGCCGCTGCTGCGCTGGCGCAAGAACGAAGTGCCGCTCGCGGCGCAGTCCAAGACCACCAACAACGTCCTCACGGGCCTGCTCGTGGTGCTCGGACTGGGGCTGCTCGTGTCCTTCCTCATGAAGGGCTCGGCTCCCGGCGCCGAAAAGTGGACGGCGTGGTTCGGCATCGGGCTGATGGGCTGGCTCGTGACCACGATGGTGTTCTACGCGCCCGTGACCATGGTCGCCGTGATCGGCGGCGTGGTCATCACCGCGATCGCCGTGTTCCTGGGCATCCGCGACGCGCTGCCCGCGGCGGTCATCTTCGCCATGGGCTTCGCGCTGGTGTCCAACTGGGGCTCCACCATCCGCGGCTTCCGCGCCAGCTGGAAGCACGGCGTGGCGTACATGGGGCACATGGGCGTGTCGGTCATGCTGATCGGCGTCATCGCCTCGTCGGGCTACGGCAAGTCGGCGCAGGTGCAGCTGCCCAAGGGCGAGGCGATCAACGCGCTCGGCTACACCATGACGTTCCAGGGCATGGAGCACGGCCAGGACGGCAAGGACCAGGCCGTGATCGCCGTGAAGGGCCCCGACCGCACCTTCACCGCGCGGGCGCACTTCTTCTGGAGCGAGTACAACCAGGGCTACATGAAGAACCCGCACATCGAGCGCTTCGCCGAGAAGGACCTGTACATCTCGCCGCTCGAAATGGTCGGCGACCAGCCCGGCGGCGGCGGCATCCAGTTCATGCCCGGTGAGGTCAAGCAGGTCGGACAGGTCAAGTACACGTTCGACAGCTTCACGCCCGTTCCGGGCGACGGCAAGATGAAGCTCATCGCCAATCTCACCGCCGAAACCGGCGGGCGCACGGTGCCGCTCAAGCCGGCGATCGAGGTCACGATGGGTGGCGGCCAGCCGGTGAGCTCGCCGGACTACATCGCCGGTGGCGGGCAGGTGAGCATCGTGTCGGCCAACCCGCAGGACGGCAGCGTCACGCTGATGCTTCCGGGCGTCGAGCAGGCCGCCGACGCGGGGCAGATCCTGGCCATCGAGGTGAGCACCAAGCCGTTCATCAACCTGGTGTGGCTGGGCTCGATCATCATGCTCGTGGCCACGTTCCTGGTGGTGATTCGCCGTGCCGGCGACGTCGCCAAGGAGAAGGTCGCGGCGTGAGCCGCACATCCAGTGCGATCCTGGGCGCCGTCATCGCGGTTGCGATGGCGGCGCCCATCGCTTTTTCGCCCGGCGCGGCGGCGGTCGAGCCGCAACAGCGCGTGCAGCCGGTGCGCTTCATGGGCCTCGCGTGGGGAAGCACGCCGGCGCAGGTGGGCAAGCGGTTCGATCGCGAGGGCTGGAAGCTGCGCGTGCCGCGCGAGGGCGGCGGCACCCGGCTGGTAGGCCGCGTGTGGGGACGCTCGGCCGACATCGAGCCGGAGTACGGGCAAGGCGGCGGGCTCGCCGCGGTGACGCTGAAGTTCCATCCCGAGAGCGAGAGCGACGCGCTGGCGCTCTACGGCCAGCTGGTCGAGCGCCTGCGCCAGATGCACGGCGTCCCGGCGGCCGAGGTGGCGCCCGCGCGCCCGCTGGCCACCGAGTGGGTGGGGCGCGACCGCCGGCTGCTCACCCGGCAGGAGCTGACGGCCGCGACGCTGTGGGTGTCGCGCGCCGAGGACGCCGCCGCGGTGCAGCTGGATGCCGACCGCTACGTGTGGGTGCGCTACGAGTCGCGCGCCTGGGCCGTGGCGCACGCCGGGGCCGCCGAGCTGCCCTGAGCCGGGGCCACAATCTGCGCACCACCCGAGTGCGCCATTGAGCCGGTGCCCATGCGTGCAGTAGGATGGCGCCGGTGCCAGGACAGAACCCCAGAGATGTTCGAATCGCTCGATGATCCCGTCGATGTGCTCACGTCGTTCGTGGACGGGGCCATGCGTCCGCTGCGCTTTCGGTGGCAGGGCCGCGTGGTGCCCATTTCCAAGGTGACGGGGCAGTGGAACCGGCGCGAAGGGCAGTCGGTCATGCGCTACTTCGCCGTGCAGGGACCCAACCAGGAAACCTACGAGTTGTGCTTCGATCCGCGCGGGCCGCGCTGGATCCTGAACCGGGCCTGGTCGGGTCCGGGATGAATCGCACGCAGGGGAGTGGCGAGTGATCCTGCTGGTGGACATGGACGCGTTCTTCGCCTCGGTCGAGCAGGCGTACCACCCGCACCTGCGCGGCAAGGCGGTGATCGTGTGTGGCGATCCCTCGCGCCGCGGTGTGGTGACCGCGGCGTCGTACGAGGCGCGCCCGTTCGGAGTGCGCGCCGGCATGCCCACCGCCGAGGCGAAGCGCCTGTGCCCCGACGCCGAGTTCGTCGAGGGCAGCCCGCGCAAGTACGTCGAAAAGTCGCTCGAGCTGCTCGAGCTGTTCCTCACCTACACGCCCGACGTGGAACCGTTCAGCGTGGACGAGGCGTTTCTCGATCTGGGCAAGCTCGGCGCGCGCGGCGCCACTCGCGAGGCCGCCATCGCCATGGCGCGCGAGATCCAGCAGCGCATCACCGACGAGCACGGGCTCAGCGCCTCCATCGGCATCGGGCCCAACAAGCTGATCGCCAAGATGGCCTCCGGCGTGAACAAGCCGCGCGGGCTCACGCCGCTCGATGAAGAAGAGTTCCGCCGGCTCTTCTGGCCCATGGACGTGCAGGAGCTGTGGGGCGTGGGCCCCAAGATGAGCGAGCACTTGAAGCGCATGGGCATCGCCACCGTGGGCGACCTCGGCCGCGCCGCCGAGTCGCAACTGGAACAGTCCTTCGGGCTGATCGGCCCGCACCTGCGCAACGCCGCGTGGGGGCGCGACCAGACGCCGGTGATTCCCTATCACGAGGGCGTGGATCCCAAGTCCATGGGGCACGAGGTGACGCTGCCCGAGGACTGCCGCGAGGACGCCTTTCTCGAGGGCACGCTGCTGCGCCTGAGTGACCAGGTGGCGCGCCGGCTGCGCGGCGACGGCTTCGTCTCGCGCACGCTGACGCTCAAGCTGCGCGACTTTCGCTTTCGCACCATCACGCGCCAGCGCGCGCTGACCGTGGCGGTGGACGACCATCTGGCCATCTTCGAGGTGGTGCGCAGCCTGTGGCGCGCCAATTGGAAGGGCGAGCCGCTGCGCCTGCTGGGCGTGAGCGCCGGAGCGCTCGAGCACAAGGGCGAGGGCGAGCAGGGCGAGCTGTTCTCCACCGACGACCGCAAGAAGACGCTGCAGGCCGCGCTCGACCAGGTGCGCGACAAGCTGGGCGAGGCGTCGGTCGTGCCCGCGGGCTCGCTCATGCATCGCGGCACCTCGGGGCACGTGCCCTTCGGCGCCATGAAGCGCAAGGACCCCGGCTCGCTGTCGCGCGAGGCGCGCAAGGAACCGGGCAAGCCGTGAGCGCCACCGCGCCCGCGATTCACGTGGGCACGTCGGGCTACTCGTTCGCCGACTGGGTCGGGCCGTTCTATCCGCCGGGCACCAGGAGCGCGGACTACCTGCGGCACTACGCCACGCAGTTCCACTGTGTCGAGGTGAACTCCACCTATTACGGCATCCCCAGCCCGCGCGTGATCGAGGCCATGGAGAAGAAGACTCCGGACGGCTTCCGGTTCATCGTCAAGCTCAACCAGGCCATGACGCACAAGGGCGACACGAGCGAGGCGCTCTACCGCGAGTTTCTCGGCGTGATCCAGCCGCTCAAGGACGCCGGCAAGTACCACGGGCTGCTGGCGCAGTTCCCGTGGGCGTTTCGCCGCGAGGACGCCGCCAAGCGCCACCTGGAGTTCCTGCGCGCGGCGCTGCCCGGCGAGCCGCTCTGGGTGGAGTTTCGCCATGCGTCGTGGATGCACCGCGACCTGCCCGCGTGGTTGCGCGAGCGCTCGCTGGGTTACTGCGCGGTGGACGAGCCCGCGCTGCCCGGGCTGGTGCCGCCCGTGACGCCGCTGACCAGCGATGTGGCGTACGTGCGGTTTCACGGGCGCAACGAGCAGACCTGGTGGGGACGCGGAGGGGGAGATCGCTACGATTACGACTACTCGCAGCGCGAGCTGCTGGAATGGGTGGAGCGCGTCCGCAAGCTGAGCGAGCAGGCCAAGCAGACCTACCTGTTCTTCAACAACTGCCACGCCGGCCAGGCGGCGCGAAACGCCAAGCTGATGGAAGAGCTGCTGCGGCGGGAGAAGCTGGCGGTGTGAGGGGGGGCACAATCAGCAGACGGACGATCCCGAGCTGAAATGCCTCTTGTAACGACGTAAGCAAGCTGCCTAGACTCAATACTGTTGGGATTGTAGTCAGATCCGATTTCGCTGGCCGGTCCCATGCAGGGTCCGTTCCCAGCATTCATCGCGAGGTCCCCCGACCTTGCGGCATGTCTCTCCATCCATCCGGAGGTCTGCCGTGAAGTCATCTCATCTGGGCGCACTGCGGGCGCACTGCGGGCGCACTGCGGACCGAATCTCGTCCGCCGTCTTCGTGTGTGCACTTGCCGCTGGTCTCGGAGCGTTCTCTAGCCGACCGTCGAGCGCGGCCCTGAGTGACCTTGGGCGCTGGACGAGCCTTTTCGAGATCGACGGTGACGCAGGGCAAACGATCTGGACCGGGATCCATACGGTGCTCGCGCGCGGCAACGGCGACACGACGGCCATCGTGCACTTCCAATCGGACCCGCG
>JADLGX010000101.1 GCA_020849095.1 Candidatus Eiseniibacteriota bacterium | reverse complement strand
GCACGAAGCGCTCGCCGTCGCACACCGCGATCACCGAAGCTTCTTCGCCGGCCAGGAACTCCTCGAGCACCACGCGGTGCCCGCCGTCCCCGAACCGTCCGCCGCTCAGGCACCCGCGCACGAACCGCTCGGCCTCGGCGAGGTCCCGCGTGACGAGCACGCCCTTGCCAGCGGCCAGGCCGTCCGCCTTGACCACCCAGGTGGGCCCGAAGCCGGGTAGCGCCTCGAGGGCCTCGGCCTCGCGCTCGAACACCGCCGCCCGCGCGGTGGGCACGCCGGCCTCGGTCATGACTTCCTTGGCGAACCACTTGCTGGATTCGAGCCGCGCCGCCTCGCGCGAAGCGCCGAACACCGGGATGCCGGCGGCGACGAGCGCGTCCGAGACTCCGGCGGCGAGCGCCGACTCGGGTCCGACCACCACCAGTTCGATCGCATGCTCGCGGCAGGCGCTCACCACGGCCGCGGGATCGGTGTCGCTCACCGCGAGGCGCGTGAACGAGCGCGCCATGCCGTCGTTGCCCGGCGCCACGAAGACGGCCGGCGCGTGCGCGTCGCGGGCCAGCCGCCACGCCAGCGCGTGTTCACGGCCACCCGAACCGAGGACGAGAATGCGGGACGCTTTCACGCGCGCAATGTAGCCCACGCCCGCGCCGCGGGCTAGCGCTGCGCGCGCGGCGAATCCGGCGGAGCGAGCCAGCCGTCGGCCGCGCACTGGAGCAGCGTCTCGCGTCCCGCCCCCGCGCGCGCGCGCGAGGGATCGCCGGAATCCCAGACGAGCGCGAAATCCACCTCGACGTGGTCGAGCACGGCAAAGCTGAGCGCGTCGAGCGCTCCGGCATTCCGGAACCGCTCCCGCGTGTCCGCGTCCGCGAGTCCCGGCAACAGCAGCGCCGGTCCGCCGTGCATCGCTCCGGCCATGCCGCGCGAGAAGCGCCCCACCACGACCACGGCTTCGGCCTCGCGCAGTTCGTCGTCGAGCCCCAACGGCCCCACGCCTTCCACCGAACCGGGCGAATAGGGCGACGCGGCCCCGGGGTCGTGAACGACGACCGGCATGCCCAGCGTGGCGCGCAGCATGCGCGCGCGCTCGCGCAGCGCATCGCCCGGGCGTTCGGCGCCCGCGAGGATCGTCATCTGCCGCCCGCGCGCCGTCCCGACGCGGACGAGCGCGTCCGCCAGCTCCGAGAGCGCCATCACGTCGCGCTCTCCCCCCTGGGCGTCGGCGACGAGGACTGTCACCCGCGGGGCGTAGAACACCTGCGACAGCTTCGCGCCCACCGGAGAGGCGAGCGCCCGACGGATTTCCGCACGAAACGCCATCTGCAGTCCCCCACGCGTCAGGACCGGGCGGCCATCTCCTCGATCAGCAGCTGCTGCGCGAGAGTCGGCACCGCCTGCCCGCCGCTCTTCTTCATCACCTGGCCGACCAGGAACCCCATGGTCACCGTCTTGCCCGCGAGGTACTGGGCCACAGGTCCGGGGTTCTCGTCCAGCACGGCCTTCACGATCGGGCGAAGGTCCTCCGCCGTGCCCTTCACGCTCACGCCGTGGCGCGCCAGCAATTCGTCCACACCGCCGGCTTCGTCGGCCAGCCAGCCGATGAACTGCTTGGCCAGCGGCCCGGGCAGCTCCTTGCGGGCGACCCGGCCGAGAAAGTCGGCCATGCGCGCCGCCGGCACCTGCGCGGTCCAGCGCGCCACGTCCCAGGCGCGCTCGTTCACCGCGCGCAGCGCCTCGGTCATGAGCCAGTTGGCGACGAACTTGGGATCGAGCCCCGCCGCGCACTCCTCGTAGTAGTCGGCCAGCTCGCGCGAGTCCCCGAGCACGGCGGCGTCGTACGGCGGCAGCCCGTACTGCGCCACGAACCGCTGGACGCGGCGCCACGGCAGCTCGGGAAGCGAAGCGCGGGCCTGCTCGAGTTCGGCCTCGCTCACCACCAGCAGGGGCAGGTCGGGATCGGGAAAGTAGCGGTAGTCGTGCGCCTGCTCCTTGGTGCGCATGATCGCCAGCTTGTCGTGGTCGGCGTCGTAGAGCAGCGTCGCCTGCACGATGCGCTCGCCCGAATCCAGCGCGCGGCGCTGGCGCTCGATTTCGGCGGCCACGCCGCGCTCGACACCCTTGATGGAGTTGAGGTTCTTCAGTTCTGTCTTCACGCCGAGAAGACTTGCGCCCTCCGGGCGCAGGCTCACGTTGGCGTCGCAGCGCAGCTGGCCCTTCTCCATGTCGGCGTCCGAGATGCCGAGAGCGCGCACGAGCCGGCGCAGCGTGACCAGGAACGCGGCGCAGTCGGCCGGCGAGCGCAGCACGGGCTCCGTCACCAGTTCGAGCAGCGGCGTGCCGGCCCGGTTGAACTCGACCCGCGAGCGGCTGCGGTCGCCGGTGCGTTCCGGATGGAACGACTTGCCCGCGTCCTCCTCGCAGTGGATGCGGGTGAGCGCGAACTCGCGCGCCTCTCCCTCGACGACCACGGGCAGCGTTCCGTGCTCGAACAGCGGCCGGTCGTACTGCGTGATCTGGTAGTTCTTGGGCATGTCGGGATAGAAGTAGTTCTTGCGCGCGAACTGGCTCTCGTGACGGATGTCGCAGCCCAGCGCCAGCCCGAGCCTGAGCGCCATGCGGATGGCGCCGGCATTCAGCCGCGGCAGCGCCCCGGGCAGTCCCAGGCACGTGGGACACACGTGCGAGTTCGCCTCGTCGCCGAACACCACCTCGCACTCGCAGAACATCTTGGTGCGCGTGCGCAGCTGGATGTGGCACTCCAGCCCGATCACCGCTTCCCAGGCCATGACGCCTCCACCTCGTGCTCGCGCGGCAGCCGCGCCACGTCGCCGTTCACCTCGATGGCCCGCGCCGCGCGCAGCAGCGCCCCTTCGCCGTCCTGCGGACCCAGCAGCTGCACCGCGGTGGGCAGCCCTTCGGGCGTGACGCCGACCGGCACGCTCAGCCCCGGCGTTCCCGCGAGGTTCGCGCCGATCGTGAACACGTCGCTCAGGTACATGGCGAGCGGGTCGTCCACCTTCTCGCCCACCCGGAACGGCAGCGTGGGCGCGGCGGGCAGCAGCAGGAAGTCGCAGGACTCGAACGCCCGCGCGTACTCGCGGCGGATGCGAGTGCGCGCGCGCTGGGCCTGCAGGTAGTAGGCGTCGTAGTAACCGCTCGACAGCGCGTAGGTGCCCAGCAGGATGCGGCGGCGCACCTCGGGGCCGAAGCCCTCGCTGCGCGAGCGCACGTACAGCGAGCGCACGTCGGTCGCGTCGGAACTGCGCAGCCCGTAGCGCACGCCGTCGAAGCGCGCGAGGTTGCTGCTCGCCTCGGCGGTGGCGACGAGGTAGTAGGCGGCCACCGCGTACTCGCCCGGCAGGAACTCCATCGGCACCCGCGTGCCTCCGGCACGCTCGAGGGCGTTGGCGGAGCGTTCGAGCGCGTCCACGATGGCGCCGTCCACGCCGTTCGCCCACAGGTTGGCGGGCCAGCCGAAGCGCAGCCCCGTCACGCCGGCGTCCCAGTTCGACACGTCGGGCGCGGGCGCCGGGCGCGACGTGGCGTCGTACTCGTCCCAGCCCGCGAGCGCGGCGAACGTGGTGGCCACGTCGCCGGCATGGCGCGCGAAGATGCCCACCTGGTCGAGCGACGAGCCGAACGCGACCAGCCCGTAGCGCGACAGCCGGCCATAGGTGGGCTTGAGTCCGTAGACGCCGCAGAAGGCCGCGGGCTGGCGCACCGATCCGCCGGTGTCCGAGCCGAGCGCGACCGGCACCAGGCCGTAGGCGACCGCGGCGGCGGGGCCGCCGCTGCTGCCGCCCGGCACGCGCGACAGGTCCCACGGGTTGCGCGTGGGGCCGTAGCAGCTGAACTCGGTGGACGAGCCCATCGCGAACTCGTCCATGTTGCCTTTGCCCACGATCACCGCGCCCGCCTCGCGCAGGCGGCGCACGACCGTCGCGTCGTACGGGGCGTGATAGCCGGCCAGGATGCGCGAACAGCACGTGGTCGGGTAGTCCACGGTGCACAGGTTGTCCTTGACCAGCACCGGCACACCGGCGAGCAGGCCCCGCGCCGGCGCGGCCTCGGCGGCGGCGTGGCGCGCCTCGCGGTCGGTGTGGACCACGGCGTGCACGTCGTGCTCCCACAGCGACGCCGGGCCGTCCCAGCCCGCGTCCATCGCCTCCACGGCCGTGATCTCCCCCGCGCGCACGCGCGCGGAGATCGCGGCGGCGGACTCCTTCCAGAGCGGGCGGCTCACGGGTTCACGTTCTCGACCACGGGGGGCACCACGAAGTAGCCCTCGTCGCTCTCGGGAGCCGCCGCGGTCGCGGCGAACGGATCGAGACCGCGCACTCCGGGCACGTCCTCGCGCGGCGGCGCGTCCGCCGGCGCGAACGTGCTCGGCTCGCAGCCGTCGAGGTCGAGCTGCTGGAGCGTGGCGACGAAGTCGAGCACGCCGGAAAGCTGCCCGGCCACGGCGGCGGCGTCGTCGTCGGCGATCTCGAGGCGCGCCAGTTCGGCGATGCGCCGCACTTCGTCGCGGTCAATCCTCACCTTCGCCTCCCGTCACGAAGCGCGCGAGCACCTTCTTGATGGCGCCCGTGAAGCGCACCGTGAGCTTCATGTCCGGCCCCTCGCCCTCGGCCTCGAGCACCGTGCCGATGCCGAACTTCTCGTGGCGCACGCGCCGGCCCACGGCACGCCGCGCGCCCTCGCCGCGCAGAGACACGTTGACGCCGTGCGACGGCCCGCCCGGGGCTTCCTCGTCGAACGAAATCTGCGAGAACTCGTCACGCTGGTACGTGCGCCCTTCGAGCGACTCGGTGTCGCGCGAGCTGGTGGCCCGCGCGCTGCTGGACCACGTGCGGCGCGACACGCCGCCGTCCGCCGGACGGCCCGCCGGGCGCCCGGAGGCCGGGCGCGCCTGCGACGCGTTCCACCCCGACGTGTTCAGTTCCTCGCGCTGCAGCAGCTCCTGCGGGATCTCGTCCACGAAGCGCGACACCTGCGCGCCCCACGCGCCGTCGAAACGGCGGCGGTACGCGGCGGCGGTCAACATGACCTCGTCGCGCGCCCGCGTGAGCGCCACGTAGAAGAGCCGGCGCTCCTCCTCGAGCTCGGACGGATCGTCGAGCGACGAGGCGTGCGGCATCAGCCCCTCCTCGAGCCCCGCGATGGCGACGACGTCGAACTCGAGCCCCTTGGCGTTGTGCACGGTCAGCATGAGCACACGGTCGGTGTCCTCGCTCAGCCGGTCTGCGTCGGTCAGCAGCGAGCACTCCGACAGGTATTCGAGCAGCCCGCCACGGCCCTGCGCCGAGAACGCGCCCGCGGCGGCGCCGAGTTCCTCGACGTTCGCGCGGCGCTCGGCCAGGTCGTGTTCGCTGTTGGCCTCCAGGTGCGCCAGGTAGCCGCTCTTGTCGAGCAGGCGCCCGAACAGCTGGTCGAGCGGCTCCTCGCGGTGGGCGTTCAGCTCGTCGAACAGCGCGAGCAGCGACTGCGCGCCGGCCTTGGCCGCGCCCTTGAGGAGCCCCTCGGCCTGGACCCGGCGCAGCGCCTCGAGCGGCCCGGGCGCGCCGGCGGCGAGCCGCGCGAGCACCTGCGCCTCGACCGCGGGGCCGAGCCCGCGCCGGGGCGTGTTCCAGATGCGGAAGAACGACGTCGTGTCGGCCGGGTTCACGATCAGCCGCAGATGCGCGAGCATGTCCTTCACTTCGCGGCGCTGGAAGAACGACACGCCGCCGACGATCTCGTACGCCATGCCGGCCTGCCGCAGTTCGGTTTCGAGCGACCGCGACTGGGCGTTGGTGCGGTACAGCACCGCACAGTCGCGAAGCTTTCGCCCCAGGCTGACCTTGGACTCGAGGAACCGGCGCACGCGGCGCGCCTCGTCCGCCTCGTCGGCGCACACGGTGAAGCGCAGCGGGGCGCCGGCCTCGCGCTCGCTCCACAGCGTCTTGCCCTTGCGCGCCTGGTTGTTGGCGACCACGGCGTTGGCGGCGTTCAGGATGTTGCTCGTGGAGCGGTAGTTCTGCTCGAGACGGATGGTGACCGCGCCGGGGAACGCGCGCTCGAAGTCGAGCACGTTGGCCAGGTCGGCGCCGCGCCAGCCGTAGATGGACTGGTCGTCGTCACCCACCACGAACAGGTTGCCGTGCACGGCGGCCAGCGACTGCACGAGGCGGAACTGGGCGTGGTTCGTGTCCTGGTACTCGTCCACCAGCAGGTACTGGAAGCGGCGGCTCCAGCGCTCGCCCGCCTGCGGGTGCTCGAGGAAGAGCCGCACGGACTCGGCGATCAGGTCGTCGAAGTCGAGCGCGCCCGCGCCGCGCAGCGCGGCCTGATACTTGCGGTAGCACTCGGAGACGCTCTTGTCGAAGGGCGTCATGGCGGCGCGCTCGCACTCGTCGGGCGAGACGAGCGCGTTCTTGCAGTCCGAGATCCGCCCCAGGACCATGCCCACCTTGAAGCCGGCGTCGCTGAGGTTGAGGTCCTTGAGGATGCCGCGAAGCACGCCCTCCTGGTCCTCGCGGTCGAAGATCGAGAACCCGGCCGGAAGCCCGAGCGTCGCGCACTCGCGCCGCAGCAGGCGCACGGCGGTCGAATGGAACGTGCCGATCCACAGGCGCGAGGCCACCGGTCCGACCGCGCTCTCGATGCGCTCGCGCATCTCGCGCGCGGCGCGATTCGTGAACGTGAACGACAGGATGGCGTCGGGCGACACGCCGCGTTCGAGCAGGCGCTCCACGCGCGAAGTGAGCACACGCGTCTTGCCCGAGCCGGCGCCGGCGATGACGAGCGCCGCGCCGCGGTCGTGCTCGACCGCCTCGCGCTGGGCGTCGTTGAGGGGGAATGCGATGGCCAACGGATGGACTCCGGGGAGGATGGTGGGATCGCGAAAGTCGCCCCCAATCTAGCGGATCGGCCCCTCCCCCTCCAACGCGACGAGCCGCCGGCGTGTGCCGGCGGCTCGTGCGCGAAGAGCGCGTCACTTCACGAACAGCATCTCGCGGTACTTGGGCAGCGGCCAGAGTTCGTCGTCCACCAGCGACTCCAGCCGGTCCGCGGCGTCGCGGACCGTCTGCATGAGCGGACGCATCTCGGAGCCGAGCGCCTGCGCGTGCTTGAGCTCGTCGTGCACGCCCGCCAGCTTGTCGAGCAGGGCCGTCAGCTGGGCCGACCCGCCGAGCACGTCGTCGAGCGCCTTCGCGGTCGCGGCGACACGCGTGCCGTAGGGCGAGTTCTTGGCCGCCACGCCCGCGTCGGTCACGGCCTTCCACGCCGAGCCCGTCACCGCCAGCTGCCGCTCGACCGCCGGAACCACGAGCGTCGAGATGGTGTCGGCGAGCGTTTCGGCCTCGAGCGTCACCTGCTTGATGTAGCGCTCAAGGGCCACGTTGATGCGCGCGTCCACCTCGACGTCGGACAGCACGCCCGTGTCGATCAGGAACTGGTGCGCCTTCTTCTCGCGCACCGCCGCGATCGCCGCCGGGGTGTCCACCAGGTTCGGCAGGCCGCGCTTCTTCGCCTCGGCCTTCCATTCGTCGGAGTAGCCGTTGCCCTCGAAGCGCACCGCCGCCGTCTCGGTGAACACCTCGCGGAGCAGTTCGGCCACCGCGAGGTCGCGGTGGGCGGGCTTGCCGTCGAGCTTCTTGCGCAGCCGCTCGGTCATCTCGGCCAGCGCGGCGGCCGCCGCGGCGTTGAGCGTGGACATGGGCACCGCGCAGTTGGCCGAGCTGCCCACGGCGCGGAACTCGAACTTGTTGCCCGTGAACGCGAACGGCGAGGTGCGGTTGCGGTCGGTGTTGTCCTTGGCGAGCGCGGGCAGCTTGGCCACGCCCATCTCGAGCACGAAGTGCTCGGGATCCTTGGACGCCTCGCCCGCCATGGCGCGCTCGATGATCTGCGTGAGCTGATCCCCGACGAACACGCTCAGGATGGCCGGAGGCGCCTCGTTGGCGCCCAGGCGCAGATCGTTGTTGGCGCCCGAGATCGAAAAGCGCAGCGCGACCGAGCTGTCGTACACGGCCTTCAGGCACACCGCCAGGAAGGCGAGGAAGCGCAGGTTCTGGTGCGGCGTCTTGCCCGGGTCGAGCAGGTTCTCGCCGCGGTCCGTGGACATGGACCAGTTGCAGTGCTTGCCGCTGCCGTTGATGCCGGCGAAGGGCTTCTCGTGGAACAGGCACACGAAGTCGTGCCGCAGCGCGACCTTCCGCGCCACGTCCATGGCGAGCACGTTGTGGTCGTTGCCGAGGTTCACGTCCTCGAAGATGGGCGCCATCTCGAACTGCATCGGCGCGACTTCGTTGTGGCGCGTGCGCATCGGGATCCCGAGCCGGAACAGCTCGTACTCCAGCTCCTCCATGAACGCGATCGCGCGCGACGGGATGGAGCCGAAGTAGTGATCCTCGAACTGCTGGTGGCGCGCCGAGGCGGCGCCGAGGAGCGTCTTCTCGGTCAGCGTCAGGTCGGGACGCAGCGCGAAGTGCGCGCGGTCCACGAGGAAGTACTCCTGCTCGATCCCGAGCGTGGCGGCCACGTGCTTCACGTCCACGTCGCCGAGCAGCTTGAGGAACGCGGTGGCGTTCGCGCTGAGGGCCTCGATCGAGCGCAGCAGCGGCGTCTTGTGATCGAGCGAGTGGCCGTGATAGCTGATGTAGGCCGACGGAATGCACAGCGTGCGGCCGTTGGCGGACTCGACCAGGAACATCGGAACGCTGGGATCCCACGCCGTGTAGCCGCGCGCCTCGAACGTGGAGCGCATGCCCCCCGAGGGGAACGAGCTGGCGTCCGGCTCGGACTGCCACAGCTGCGAGCCCGAGAACTTCTCGAGCACGCGCGACTCGCCCGACATCTGCACGTTCAGGTCGATGAAGGCGTCGTGCTTCTCGGCGGTCAGCCCGGTCATGGGCTGGAACCAGTGCGTGAAGTGCGTGGCGCCGTGCGAGACGGCCCAGTCGCGCGCGACCGAAGCGACCGTCTCGGCCACCTCGCGCGTCAGCGGCGTGCCGTTGCGCAGCGTGGAGATGAACGACACCCACGTTTCGCGCGGCAGCTTTTCGCGCAGCTTGATCAGGTCGAGGACGTGGCGCCCGAAGTAGGTGCTCACCGGCGAACGATGGCCGTCTGGGAGGCGCGGGGCGTCGAAGGTACGGGGCTGGCGGGACATGACGGCCAGCCGCACCGCATTGCGGGGCGAGGTCATTCGGTACTCCTTCTTGCGACCGGCACGAGCCGCATGGCGTCCGTGGCGATCAGTATGGAGCGGGAGGGATCCGGCGCGAGCGTACCCACGACGAACCCGGGTGGATGACGCCAACGAAGATATCGGACGGCCGGTCCGCGAAGCCACCGAAAAGTTCGGGGCGGGCCCGTGCATTTCGCCCGTGCCCGCCCCGCATCGTCCCCCCCCTGCCCTGCCAAAGGGCCGGAGGCAGCTGTTCGCATCATCCCCGGCATCCCGGAGGGATGCTCGAGGGGCCTGCATCACCCTCTAAAACTCCGGTCCGACAGAAAAGTGCCAGCGGGGGCTGCTCGTGTTCCGCATGTCCGTCCGCCACGCCACGTCCAGCTTGAAGAGCGCGAACAGGAAGAACGTGCGGATGCCCGTGCCGAAGCTCAGCTTGGGACTGGCCAGCCGCCGCGGGCTGCCGTCCTCCACCGTGAAGCGCAGCGGGTCGCCGTCGTTCCACGCCAGCGCGGCGTCCGAGAAGATGGCGCCCTTCAGGTTGAAGCTGCCGAGCGGCACCGGTCCCACCAGGCCCAGCTGCGAGATGAACGGAAAGCGCAGCTCGGTGTTCACCAGCACGAAGCGCGAGCCCACCACGTCGAAGTCCGGCCAGCCGCGCAGCGTCGAGAAGCCGCCGATCCGGAACGCCTGCGGGTCCCTTCCCCAGCTGCCGGCGCCCATCACCCGGGTCGCGAACGTGTAGCCGTAGGTCAGGTCCCAGTAGCGGCGCAGGTCCGCCGACAGGGTCTGGTACTCGAGCCCGTCGGGGAAGATCCCGATCGAGGGGGCGAACGTGAGGTTGTAGCGCGTGCCGTTCACCGGGCCGTAGTAGCCCGAGAGCGAGTTGTCCCCGACCAGCGACACGGACGGCGACGTCACCGCGCGCCGCTCGCGCGGTCCGCGGTAGTAGTAGCCGAACTCGTCGCGCTGGTAGAACGTGCGCTCGACGAACATCTGCGTGAACTGCAGCTCCGCGCGGCGGAAGCGGTCGAACGGATAAGCGATCTGCGCCAGCGCGCCGTAGTTGCGCTCCGAGAACACCTGCGCGCTGCCCAGCTGCTCGCCGAGCGACGTGACGCGCGACTGGAAGTAGTTCTTGAAGTGGAAGCCGCCCGCGCCCCAGTCCCAGCGCCGCGGCAGGTAGCTGTACATGACCAGCGCGTTGGTCTCCTCGAGCGCCCCCGGGTACACGTCGGTCGCCACGTACAGGTTGCGGTCGCCGAGGAAGTCCGAGAACAGGATGCTCGTGCTGCCCGCGAAGCCGTATCCGCTCGCGGCCGCGAAGCCGCCGTTCGCCTGCTCGGCGCCGAACCGCCAGCGGTAGGCCGAGGGCTTCTGGCCGAGCACCGAGTCCGACAACGCGAACGGGCCGCCGCGCTCGAAGAGCGGCGTGCGCAGCGGGCGCGTCGCCGCGGTGTCCGGTGGCGGCGGCGGCACGAACGGGCCGCTGGCTCCCCCCATGTGCATGCCGATGCCGTCCCCCCACGCCGGCGGCTCGTTGGCGATGCCGGGCAGCGGGGTGCGCGGGCCCTCGGGGCGCCGGCGGCCGGGAACGAGCGACGAATCCGGCGCCGTCGCCGAATCCGGCCAGCTGCCCGCCAGCGCGCCGCGGCGCACGTACCGAGTCGAGTCCGCCGGAAGCTCGACCAGCGCCTGCTCGGCGCTGAGCAGCGCCGCGGGCGTCTTGCGGCGCAGTCGCTGCACGGTGCCGTCCAGCGACAACGGCTCCTGCACCGCGAACAGGTCCCAGCCGCCGCGGTCGAACGCCGAGAACACCAGGCGGTCGCCGCTGCGCGACCACGACATGCTCGTGATCCCTCCCAGCACGTCGGTCAGCTGCAGCACGCTGCGGTCGGCGGGGTCGAACAGGAAGATGTTGGGGGCGCCGTCGCGGTTGGACAGGAACGCCAGCCGGCGGCCGTCCGGAGCCCACTGCGGCCACTGGTCCTCACCCGAGGTGTCCAGAAGCAGCGACGACTGGCCGCTGGCCAGGTCGAGCTCGAAGAGGCCGTAGCGCCCGTAGCCCGCGGCGGGCGGCGCGGGATGCAGCACCACGGGGGCCAGGCGGTCCGAGGCGAACACGAGCCGGCGGCCGTCGGGCGACCAGCTGAGTTCGCGTTCGTCCCAGTTGTCGTCCGTCACGCGCGAGATCTCGGACGTGCCCGTGTCCACGAGGTACAGGTCCGAGCGTGCGCCGTGCAGGCCGGACACGACGATGGAGTCGGAAACCGGCGACCACGCGGGATACGCGAGCACGTCGCATTTGAGGTCGAAGGTCTTGAGCACCTTGCCGCTGCCCGCGTCCACCACGTAGAGCCGGTCGCGGCCCGCGCTCTTGGCGCCGAAGGCCAGCTTCGTGCCGTCGGGCGACCAGGCGATCGAGCTGCGGAACAGCGGCCAGCTCTCGAACTGCACGTTGCGCTCGCCGCGGATGACGCGGCGCTGCACCCGGCCGTCGAACGCGGACATGATGTAGATGTCGGTGTACTGCTTGCGGTCGCTGAAGTACGCGACCCGGTCACCCTGCGGCGAGACCGCGGGCGAGATGTTGATGTTGCTCTGGTCGCGGCGGTGGTCGGTGAGCCGCTTGCCGTAGACCTCGGGATGCTCGCGCGTGGCGACCGTGGGCCAGTAGGTCTTGCGCAGCCACAGCCGCCACTGCTCGTCGTACTTCTCGACCGTCAGCCCGTACGTGCGCTCGAACGCGCGGTCGAAGTTGCGCATCTGGCGGGCGCGCTTGAGCAGGTCGCGGAACCGCTCGGCACCGTAGCGCTCGTGCAGCTGGTGGACGGCGGACTGGCCGAACTTGTAGACGGGATAGCCGCCCATCCACGGCAGCGGCGGAACGTAGCCGGTGAGGGCACCATCCCGGCACCACATCTCGCAGTTCGCTTCCATGCCGAGCGAGTAGTACTCCGCCATGCCCTCGGCGAACCACAGGGGCATCTGGAAGAAGCCCTGCCCCGAGAGCAGCGACACGCCGGTGCCGTTGTAAAGGATGTCGAATTGGAACGCGTGCACCAACTCGTGCACGAGCACGTGCCGGAAGTCCTCGTACGAGCCCGTGAAGGGGACCACGACGCGGTCGCGCAGCAGTTCGGTGAACCCGCCGGTCGAGCCGTCGATGATCTCGGACGTGACGTTGGTCTGCGAGAAGTCGTTGTGGCTGGCGTACAGGATGATCGGGATGCGCTTGCTCAGCCGGTGGTCGAGCCGCTTGCTGAACTCAGCCGCGGTCTTTTCCGCCAGGTCGAGCGTGCGCATGGCGAGGCTGTCGGAGCCCTCGTAGAAGTAGACCTCGAAGTGGTCCGAGGTGATCGAACGCCAGTCGTAGGTCCCGTACTGGACCTTGTTCTGCCCGAAGTACTGCGCCTGCGCCGGCGGCGCGAGGCCCGCCAGAAGCAACACCAGCGACGACAGAACGAGGGCGACCCCAACACGAACTCGCATCCTGATGATCCTTTCGGGCCCGGAATGGCGGCGCCACGCCCGTAGCGCCTCGACGGCACTCTACACCGGCACGCCCCCCGGCGTTCCCGGGAGTGCACCAGCGCGCACGCTCAGTACTCCCAGCGCGCCTTGAGGCTGATGTTGAAGTCGGTCCTGTTCTGCCCCGTCGCGCTCAGCCCGGTCACGGTGCGGGGCTGGATCAGCTCGGAGGTCACGTAGATGAATCGGTTCAGCCGGTATTCCACCTCGACGTCGCGCTCGAACAGCCCCGTGGTTCCGGGGATGGTCGAACTGCGCTCCAGTCCGGGCAGGCGCTGGCTGTACTTCCAGGACAGCTGCGGATTCAGGTCGCCGCCGATCGTGACCACCAGGCCGCCCTGCCCGTTCAGCAGTTCGCCCTGTTCGCGCTGCACCTCCCACTGCGTGATGGCGTCGTTGAACAGCTTGCTCAGGTCGCGCGACAGCTGGTTGCTGAGCTGGCGGGTGACGTAGTTCTGCAGCGGGTCGGTGGACAGCGCGCCGCTGCCGCTGCGGAAGCGCCCGTAGGTCAGCTCCTCGAGCACCACCCGCTGGTCCCAGCCGTCGGGACCGTCGAACGAGATGATCGGCTGGCTCGCCCGGCCGGTGATGGTGGCGACGATGGTCTCGGCCCGCCGCCGGTTGTACTCGCTGTTCGACGGAATGAGGCTGGTTTCCGCCGCGATGTCCATCTGCGGATCCACGCCCTTCTGGTTGTCGAAGTTGAGGTCGGCCTTGCGGACCTTGAACCGGTTGCTCAGGAAGAAGTAGTGCCCGCGGATGGCGTGCATCTCGCCGTAGATGAGCAGCGAGTCCGGGGTCTGCTCCAGGTCGAGGTCGGCGTTGAACTCGATGTCGCCGTCGGGCGGACGCCAGCGCAGGTTCTGGTTGGCGCCCATGTGGATGTGGTACGTCCAGTAAAGAGGCTCGCTGATCGCGGCGCGCTTCTGGACCTCGCTCTGGTTGGCGAAGTCGAACTCCACCACGCCGCGCTTGATGCGCATGTCGCCCACCACCTGGGGCAGGCGCACGCCCTGCACCCGCGGGCCGTCGATCACCTCGAAGTCGCCGTCGAACAGCATGGCGTACAGCCCGGCCTGGCTCGACGCGAAGTCCCGCATGGCGAGGTCGAAGTGGTAGTTCTCGAGCAGGAAGCCGTCCATGTTGACGTGCCCCCTGCCCGTCACCCGCCCGGTGCGCCCCTGCCGCGCGTCGAGCGTGTCGAGCGTGATCCGCTGCTCGTCGAAGTGCAGGTCGGCGTACACGTTCTCGACGACCTCCTCGCGACCGGCCGGTCGCATGGTGCCCTCGCGGATGTGCCCGAGCCCGGAGAGCTTCGGGCGCTTCGTGGTGCCGGTGATGGTGGCGGCCAGGTCGAACCGCCCGCGCGCCGACTGGATGAGCGGTACCAGAGCGGGCAGCAGGCGCAGGTCGCCCTTGGGAACGTCCACCTTCCAGCTCATGGCTTCGTCGGGCATCTCGGGCAGCCGGCCGAGCGCGAGGCGCAAAGGCATGCGGCCCTCGATGGACGACACGACGTCGAGCATCGTGATCTTCGTTCCCGGCACCTCCAGCACCCCGTCGGCGAAGCGCGCCCCGGTCTCGACGCGGTCGGCGCGATAGTCGCGCCAGCCGAACTCGGTGGCGTCGGCGCTGGCCTCGAAGCGAGGCGACTGCGGGCTTCCGGACAGCGCGAGCCGGCCGTCCACGCGGCCGTGCCAGCCCGCCGCCTGCGGATTCAGCGAGCCCAGACGGTCCACCGGGAGCCGGCGCGCCTCGAGGCTTCCCTTCCACGCGCCGGCGTCCTGCAGCCAGCGGACCACGGCCGTCGCGGTGAGTGAGTCCGGCCACGGATGCGAGGTGCGCTCCACCGTTCCACTGCCGCGCGCGCTGCCGTCGTCGAGCGTGTAGAAGAAGTCGCGAACCTCCAGCTCGTTCATCCGGCCGGCCATCGAGATCACCAGGGAGTCGGCCGTGTGCCACGCGAACGCGGGACGCGAGGCGCGCCCGTCGAAGGTCCAGCGCGGGTCGCCCGAGCGCCCCTTGACCACGAGCAGCCCGTCACCGCGTCCGCCCATGCCCCAGTCGAGCGGCATGCCGAGCCGCCCGAGGTCCAGCTGCCGGCCCTGGATGGCCACGTCGTAGTAGCCGCCGGGCGCGGCCCAGCGCCCGCGCGCTTCGAGGTGCGCCGGTCCGTCGTCGGCCACCACGCGGTCGAACAGCGTGCCGTCGCGGTCGCCGGCGATCACGAGGGGCGGCTGGGCCGTCCACGCGAACTGGTCGCTCGTGGCGCTCGCCGAGGTGCAGGTCATCCGCCAGTGCTGGGTGCGGTCCCATTCGGCGCCGCCCTCGAGCGCGAACAGCGTGTCTCCGGCGGTGGCGCGCAGCGGCGAGAAGTCCACGCGCTGGTCGCCCAGGCGCATGGCCGCGTTGGCGCTGTCCAGATGAATGCCCACGAAGAACCCGTCCCGCGCCTGCACGCTCGCGGTCAGGTCGGGCGTGGGCAGCAGCCGGCCGCTCACGCCGGTCAGCGTCCAGTTCGCGAACTGCGCCGCGCTCCAGGTGGTGCCGGCGCCGGCCAGTGTTCCGGTCACGAACAGCGCCCCGTCGCGGCTGTCCACCGTGCCGTCGGCGTGCGAGAGCATGCCGCGCAGTCCGGTGGCGCGCCCGTCCGGCCACTCCTCGAGCGGCAGGTTGTCGATGGTGTACGGACCCGACCAGCCCTTGCCGTCCATGCGCCCGGCCAGCGTGAACAGCCCGCCGCGCCGCCAGCCCTCGACCGTGAACGAGTCCCGCGCCACGGCCGGGAACTCGACGCGCACCGCGGCGCTGTCCACCTGCCAGCCGACCCACTGCGACTCCACGAGGCGCGCGGTCAGCGTGGACTTCTGCCTCGGCTTGGAGTCCACCACGTAGCGGAACTCGCCGTTCATGTTTCCGGCCGGCCAGTGATCCAGGTGCAGCGCGTGCCAGT
>JADLGX010000100.1 GCA_020849095.1 Candidatus Eiseniibacteriota bacterium | reverse complement strand
AGCAGGCAGGCGCCCAGCAGGCAGGCGCCGGCCAGGAGCCCGGCTCGGGCTCCGAGGGGGAACGGATTCAAGGGGAGTTCCTTTCGCGTGAATGCACGACCGGCGGCCGTCCCGCGAGACGCGGGCGTGGCCAGTCCTCGGGTATTCGAGTACGCGAAGGCTCTCAGTTCCGCAGCGGCACGAAGTCGGGGCGCGAACTGCGTTCGCCCCGGTGCGGCGCGACGATGGCGCGATGGGCGCCGGAGTGCAGCCGGGTGGCCCGGCCGCCGGGAGTGCCGAGCGAGACGGAAGCCGGGGCTTCCACCGCCGCGTGGGCGAAGTGCTCGGAGAAGAACGGCGCATGGGGGTCGAGCGCTCCCGCGCGACCGGCGCGCGAGCCCGGAGGCTCGAGCGCGGACCACCATTCGCCGAGGAAGTCGGCGCGGCCCTCTGCTTCGCCTCCGGACACGATGCGGAACTCCGCGCTGACGGCCGCCACTTCCTCGCGGTGCTCGCCGCCACACCGCAACCGAACCTGCACGCGTTCGGCGGGAGTGTTCGGGATGGTCCAGCGGTAGGAGCCCTCGAGCGAGTGGATCTCGGGAGAAATGCGCACCCAGCGGCCGCCGTCGAGCGACATCTCGAGCTCGGCCTCGTGCACGTACTCGGGCAGCCCCTGCCAGCGCACCTCGAAGACCTCGCCGGCGCGCACTACGCCCGACGGCGCGCGCAGCCGGGCCCCGGCCGCGGCGGGCGAAGGGGCGAACAGGGCGAGCGTCAGCAGCAGGGCGAACCAGAGGCGCAAGGGAACTCCGGGAAGGGGCGCGTGAGCGGCGGAGTCTAGCAACGGCGCCAAGGGATGCCGCAGGGATTTCCGCCCAGTGCGGGCTGCGGCGCCCACCGCCGCCCGCTTGGAGGTGGCCGCGGCAGCCGTTAGTCTCCCGCCCCTGCGCAGCGCCGCGTGGCGCCCGCTCACCCCCTGACTCCATGACGACCGCCCCTTCGACCATTCCGCCGGCGTCCCGCGTGCGCACGTATGCCTCTTTCGTGCGTTTCGAGCACACGCTGTTCTCGCTTCCGCTCATTCTCGCGGGAGTGTTCAGCACGCCCGGTCCGGCGCTGAGCCCGATGCGCTGGCTGTGGGTCGCCATCGCCGCCGTCGGCGCGCGCACCGCGGGCATGTCGCTCAACCGGCTGATCGATCGCCGCATCGACGCGCTCAACCCGCGCACGCAGGTGCGCGAGCTGCCCGCCGGCAAGATGAAGACCGGCGAAGCGATCGCCCTGCTCGTCGGCAGCACGGCCGCCTACCTGGGCGCCTGCGCCGTGCTGGGGCCGTGGTTCCTTCGCGTGGCCATCGTGCCGCTCGCGGTGTTCACGCTGTACCCGTACCTCAAGCGCTTCACTCCGTTCTGCCATTTCGGCGTCGGACTCGCGCTCGCGCTGGCGCCGCTCGCCGGCTACGCCGCGGCGCATCCCGGACTCGAGCGCCCGGGCGCGGCCCTGTGGCTGGGCGCCTTCGCGCTCGCGTGGGTGAGCGGCTTCGACATCATCTATGCGACGCTCGACGAGAAGTTCGACCGCTCGCACGGCATTCATTCGATGGTGGCGTGGCTCGGCCGTGAGCGCGCGCTGCGCGTTTCGTGGCTGCTGCACCTGGCTGCGGCGGGAGCGCTGGCGCGCGTGGCCCTCTCCACCATGGCGCACACCACGGCCAGCATGGCGTGGGCCATCGTGGCGGTGCTGCTGTACGCGGGAACGCTGGTGCTGCTGTGGCTCGAACAGCGCTGGGCGGAAGACGTGAACCTCGCGTTCTTCCAGATCAACGTGTGGGTGGGCGCTGCCGTGCTCGCCATGGTGCTGGCCGCCCGCATGGCGGCGGGAGGCTTCTAGGGTGGCGCGCTACCTGATCGGCATGACGGGCGCTTCGGGCGCCATTCACGGCGTGGACTTCGTCAAGCGCTGCCCCGGGGAGAAGTTCCTGGTGATGAGCGACTGGGCGCGTCAGGTGCTGCTCACCGAACACGGGCTGAAGTCCTCCGACCTCGAGCCGCACGTGAAGAAGGTGTTCCGCGACGACGACCTCGCCGCGCCCTTCAGTTCGGGCAGCAACCGCTACGACGCGTTCGTGATCGTGCCGTGCAGCGTGAGCACGCTGGGCAAGATCGCCGCCGGCATCTCGGACACGCTCATCACGCGCGCCGCGGCGGTGGCGCTCAAGGAGCGCATGCGGCTCGTGCTGTGCGTGCGCGAGACGCCGCTGTCGAGCATCGCGCTGGAAAACTGCCTCAAGCTGTCGCGGGAAGGGGTGGTGATCATGCCGCTCTCGCCGCCCTGGTACGGAAACCCGAAGGACCTGGACCAGCTGGTGGGCGGTTTCACCGACAAGCTGCTGGCCCTGCTCGGCGAGGCCGGCGCGGGATCCGCGTGGCGCGAAGGGGAACTGGAATGAGCTTTCGCACGCTGCGCGAGTTTCTCGACCACTGCGAAGCGAAGGGCGACCTCGAGCGCATCACGCGCGAGGTGGACTGGCAGTACGAGGTCACCGAGATCGGCTGCCGCGAGGCGAAGCAGCAGGGCCCCGCGCTGCTGTTCGAGAACGTGCGCGGCTCCAGGTTCCCGCTCGCGGTCAACGTGCTGTGCGCCGAGCGCCGGATCGAGTGGGCGATCGGCCGCAAGCCCCGCGCGGTGGGCGCCGAGATCGAGGAGATCTTCCACGCGCTGCCGCCCAAGCAGCTGTCCGACCTGTGGGCGCTTCGCGCCAGCGCCGGCCGGGTGCTGGCGAGCCGCCCGCAGAACGTGACGAGCGCGCCGTCACAGGCCTTCTCGCTGGGCGCGGACCTGGATCCGCTGCCCATCCTGCAGCTGTGGCCGCGCGACGGCGGGCGGTTCATCACGTTCCCGCTGGTCTTCACCGAGGATCCCGACACGCACAAGCGCAACCTCGGGCTGTACCGCATCCACGTCTACGACAAACAGACGACCGGCATGCACTGGCAGATCGGCAAGGGCGGCGGCTTCCACTATCACAAGGCCGAAAAGCGCGGGCAGGGTCTCGAGGTCGCGATCGCCGTGGGCGCCGATCCCGCGACGCTGCTGTCGGGCGTCGCGCCGCTTCCCGAGGGCATCGACGAGCTGGCATTCGCCGGCTTCCTGCGCGGCCGGCCCACGCGCATGACGAGGGGCCGCAAGATCTCGATGAGCGTGCCCGCCGACGCCGAGTTCGTGATCGAGGGCATCGTGAATCCCGGCGAGCGCCGCACCGAAGGGCCGTTCGGCGATCACTTCGGGCACTACTCGCACGCCGCGCCGTTTCCCGTTTTTCACGTGCGCGAGGTCACGCACCGCGAGCGCCCCATCTTCCATGCGAGCGTCGTCGGCAAGCCGCCGCAGGAAGACAAGTACATGGGCGAAGCCGTGCAGGAGATGTTCACCGGCGTGCTCAAGGTGATCCATCCCGAGATCACCGACCTGTGGGCGTACTTCGAGGCGGGCTTCCACAACCTGCTCGTGGTCGCGGTCGAAAACCGCTTCGCGCGCGAGGGGCGAAAGACCGCGCTGGGCCTGATGGGCACGGGGCAGCTGTCGCTGACCAAGATGATCGTGCTCGTGGACGGCGACGTGAACCCGCGTGACCGGAAGGCCGTCTTCGAGGCCATCGCGAGGCACTTCGATCCCGCCGAAGACCTCATGCTCATTCCGGGCGTGCCGCTCGACACGCTGGACTTCACCAGCTTCACCATGAACCTCGGCAGCAAGATGGTCGTCGACGCGCAGTCGCACGGGCGGGCGGTGGGTTCCTCCGGAAACTCTCCCGGCACCGGGGTGAAGCCCGCCGAGCTGCTGTCCCAGGTGGCCGACCCGCGCGCGTTCGACGAGCGCGTGAAGGCGCACCGGCTGGCGTGGGGCGGCATGCTGGTGGTGCAGGTGGCGGGCGAGGGGCGCGCGGTGATCGAAGGACTCGTGCGCCGCCCCGAGTACGCCGCGGTCAAGCTGCTGGTGGCGGTCAGCCCCGACGTGCCGATGGACGACGACGACCTGCTGCTGTGGGGAATCTTCACGCGCTTCGACTGCGCGCGCGACAGCGTTCCCGCGCACGTGGAGTCGCGCGGCGCGTGGGTGTCGTGCCGCGGCCCGCTGGGTATCGACGCCACGTGGAAGGACGGCTACCCCGAGCCGGTCTCGCTGCCGGCCGAGGTGATCGCCCAGGTGGATGGTTGGTGGAAGGCGTGAGCGTTCGCGTTCGCGCGGCCGTGCTCGGCGCGGCGCTCGCGATCGTCACCGGCGCCTCGTGCGGCCCGCGCGACCGGCAGACCGTCGAGACGCTGGTGGGCGAGTGGCGCGGCCACGTGGCGTGGCGCGACGGCACCACGCCGGTCGTGCTGCACGTGGCGGCCGACGGCGAATCGCTCGTCGCCACGCTCGATGCCGCGGCCCTGGGAGTGAGCGCCCAGCCGGTCGGGCGCGTGTCGTTCGATTCGCCGCGCGTGCACTTCGAGGTGAAGGACTCGGCGGCGAGCCACTCGTTCGACGGCTGGCTGCGCCGCGGGCTCGTGGTGGGGAGCTTCTCGCCACTGGCCGGGGCCGGCGCCTCCGGCGCCGTCACGGGCCAGCGGAATCCTTCGCTCCTTCCGCAGCTCTCGCTCAAGCGCTGGGAAAGGCCCACGCAGCCGTCGCCGTGGCCCGAGGGAGTCGTGGGTGGTGAGCCGCCCGTCGTGCCCGCGCCCGAGCGGTCGCTCGGCGAGTGGCTGTCGCGGCGCTGAGCGCCCGTCAGTCCGCGTCGCGCGCGGGCGCCCAGCCGGCGATCAGGCACAGCACCGCGGCCGGGATCATGAAGAACGCGGGCGGCGCGGTGGTGTAGAAGAGCGCCACCACCGACTGCGCGATGGCCGCCACCGCCAGCACGCGCGCGCTCGATCGCACGACGCGCGGGTCGTGCGCGCACGAACGCGTCACCGCCAGCGCATGCACGCCGAACAGGAACGACATCGCGCCGTACAGCGCGCCCCAGCACATCAGCACCTGCCACCACGTGAACGAAGCGCCGGCCAGCCGCGCCGTCTTCAACTGGCGCACGATGGCATCGGTGGCCGGGTCGGCCGCGCTGGGTGCGTACTGCCCGATCGCATGCGCGATTCCCGTGAGCACGAACAGCACGGCGGCAATGGTGTGCAGCAGGCGGGCCTGGGCGGGGCGAAGCATGGGCGAGCTCTCCGAGTGACGGTGGCGAACGGGAGAGAACTACCGCCCGCCGGTCCGGCGGCGCAGCGAATCGCGACGAGCGCGGGAAATCCGCGCACGGCCCGCCCGGCGCTCCGCCCCGCTTTCCGCAATCGCCCGGCGCGGCTAACCTGCGCGCCATGCACACTCATCCCTCTTTTCGCGAAACGTTCGGCGCGCCCCGCGCGCTGATCGGCATGATCCACGTGGGTGCCCTCCCGGGCACGCCCGCCTCCCGCTGCTCGCTCGACCAGATCGTCTTCGAGGCGGTCGAGGAGGCGCGCGTCTTTCACACCGCCGGATACACGGCGCTCATGATCGAGAACATGCACGACCGTCCCTACCTCAATGGGGCCGTCGGGCCCGAGGTGGTCGCCGGCATGACCGCCGTCGCCCGCGAGATCCGCCGCCAGGTGCCGCTGCCGCTCGGCGTCCAGGTGCTGGCCGGCGCCAACCGGGAGGCGATCGCGGTGGCCCACTCGAGCGGCGCGTCGTTCGTGCGCGCCGAGGGATTCGTGTTCGCGCACGTCGCCGACGAGGGCGTCATCGAGTCCTGCGCCGGTGACCTGCTGCGCTACCGCCGCAGCATCGGGGCCGAGGACGTCCGCGTGTACGTGGACATCAAGAAGAAGCACAGCGCTCACGCCATCACCGCCGACGTCCCGCTGGCCGAGACGGCCCGGGCGGCCGAGTTCTTCCTGGCGGACGGCGTCATCGTGACGGGCACCGCGACCGGCGCCGCGGCCGAGCAGTCCGACGTCGAAGAAGTCGCGGACGCCGTGAAGCTGCCCGTGTTCGTGGGATCGGGACTGTCGCCCGACAACGTCGCGCGCTACTCGCGGGCCCAGGGATTCATCGTGGGTTCTTCCATCAAGCAGGGCGGGCACTGGTCGCACGCGCTCGATCCCGGCGCCGTTCGCGCCATGGCCGCGGCGTTCCAGGCGCTCGAGGGCGCCCGGTGACACCCGATCTGGTCCTGCTGGGCAACCTGCTCGTGGACGACCTCGTGTTTCCCGACGGCGGCACCCGCATGCGGCAGGCCGGCGGCGCCATCCTGTACGTGTCCGCGGCGGCTTCGCTCTGGGGCGCGCGCGTGGGCTGCGTCAGCCTGCGCGGCGACGACTATCCGGCCGCGGCGCTCGATGCGCTCGCCGCGCGCGGAGTGGCGCTCGACGGCATCGTTCCACTGGGCGGACCCGGCGTGCGCACTTGGCTGCTCTACGAAGGACGGGTCCGTCGAGTCGTGCACCGGCTCGGCTGTCCCACTCACGAGCAGGTGTCGCCCACGAGCGCTTCGGTTCCGCCGGCGTGGCGGCAGGCGCGCGCGTTCCATCTGGCGCCCATGCCCATCGCCGTTCAGGGCGAGCTCGTGCGCTCGCTGGGCGCGGCCGGCTCGTTCGTGTCGGTGGACCCGCACGAACCGGTCACCGAGGAATCGCTCGAGCGCTGGCGCGGCATTCTCGCGCACGCGGATGCGTTCTTCCCGAGCGAGGACGAACTGCGGCTCGAGAACGCGCAGGACGATCCGCTCGGCGCGATCAAGCGCCTGGTCGGCGGGCGGCTGAGGTTCGTGTTCTTCAAGCGCGGCGCCGGCGGTGGATTGCTGTACGACGCGCGCGAGGATCGCGCGCACGAATGGACGGGCATTCACGACGGCGTCGTGGACCCCACCGGCGCGGGCGATTCCTTCGCGGCCGGCTTTCTCACGGCGTTCCTCGCCGGCAAGCCGGTCGGGCAATGCCTTCAGTACGCCGTCGTCACGGCGAGTTTCGCGATCCAGGCGTGGGGGCCCGAGGCGCTGTTCGAAGCGACTCGGGACGGCGCCGAGGCGCGGCACCGGAGCTGGTTCGCAAAGGAGAGCACGGCGTGAAGGAACGATTCGTATTCGCGAACGAAGTGGATCGCGCGCTGGCCGGACGGCGCGCCATCGTCGCGCTCGAGACCACCGTCGTGACCCACGGCCTGCCGCATCCGCAGGGCGTGCAGGCCGCGTTGCAGCTCGAGGACGACGTGCGCCAGAACGGCGCCGTGCCCGCCACCATCGGCGTGGCCGACGGCGATGTGATGGTGGGCATGACGCGGGCCGAACTGGAATCGCTCGCCGCCGCCCCCGGCGTGGCCAAGCTCAACCTGAGCAACTTCGCGGCGGTGGTGTCGGCCGGCAGGCCCGGCTCGACCACCGTGGCGGCCACCATGTTCGCCGCGCACCACGCCGGCATTCCGGTGTTCGCCACCGGCGGAATCGGCGGTGTGCATCGCGAGTCGCAGGAGACCGGCGACGTGAGCGCCGACCTGACCGCGTTGTCGCGGCTGCCCGTGGCGGTGGTGTGCGCGGGCGCCAAGGCCATTCTCGATCTGCCGCGCACGGTGGAGATGCTCGAGACGCTCGGCGTGCCCGTGTTCGGGCTCGGCACGGGAGAGTTTCCCTCGTTCTACCGCCGTGAGAGCGGACTGCCGGTGGACCACCGCTTCGACACCATCGAGGAGCTTGCCGCCGCCGTCGCGGCGCACTTCGCCATGGGAATGGGCACGGGGGTGCTCGTGGCCAACCCCATCCCGGAGGCGGACCAGATGCCGCTCGCGGTCTACACCCGCGCGCTGGGCGAAGCGCTCGCCGCCGCGAAGGCCGAGGGTGTGCGTGGCCGGGCCGTGACGCCGTTCCTGCTGGACCGCATGCGCACGATCACGGGCGGAGAAAGCGTGAAGGCCAACCTCGCGCTGCTCCGCAACAACGCGCAGGTGGCGGCCCGGCTCGCGGTGGCGCTCGCCCCGCGCGGTTGAGCCGCGGTCCGGGCGCGCTCGCGCCCGGACTCGGGCGCTTGGTGCTCACGCTCGCCGCGCTCGTCCGCCAGTGATTCCGCCGGACCGCCGGCCACTCCAATGTTCGCCCGCCGGAAACCTGTTTCGCCGCCCGCCCGTAGACGGGGCACGCTGTGAAGGCCGGGCCGTTCCAACCTCTCTCGGGTTCCGCTCGTCCAAGCCATCACCGCGCTTCATTCCCACCCCCGGAGCACTCATGCGCTTTCCACTCGCGATCGCCTCGATCGCCCCGATCGCCACGTTCGTGCTGCTCGCGACCGGCGCCATGGCCCAGACGCCCGCTCCCGT
>JADLGX010000099.1 GCA_020849095.1 Candidatus Eiseniibacteriota bacterium | reverse complement strand
GGGCACCTGCCGCCTGCAGGGGATCAACCCCTACGAGTGGCTCAAGGACGTCCTCGACCGGGTTCGTGAGCACCCACCCGACCGGATGTACGAGCTGACACCACGCGGGTGGAAGCACGCCCGGGCCCAGACCCCGCCACCGGCCTGACGCCGACGCCGCGCACGAGCGCAGAGACGTCGCTCGCGTCGGATCCATGCCCCCCGACTCGGGACGCCCGACCTGTGATCACAGGACGGGTACGCTGTGAAGGCGAAGATCCCCGGCGCAGACGGGAAGATCGCATTCGACAAGTTCCACGTGGCCAGCCACCTGGGCCGGGCGGTGAACGACGTTCGCCTCCAGGAGCACCGGACCCTGACCGCGCAGGGCGACAAGACGCTCAAGGGGACGAAGCACATCTGGCTCCAGAACCCGAAGAACATGAAGCCCGAGCGATGGACCGAGTTCGCCGCCCTGCGCGAAAGCACCCTGAAGACGGCACGAGCCTGGGCGCTAAAGGAGGCGGCGATGGGGCTCTGGCACTACCGAACCGTCAGCTGGGCCCGCAAGCAGTGGAAGGCCTGGCTCGGCTGGGCGTTTCGGTCGAAGCTCGAGCCTGTGCGCAAGACGGCTCGCATGATCCGCGAGCACCTATGGGGCATCGTGAACGCGGTCGTGAGCGGGAAGACGAATGCACTGGCCGAGTCGGTGAACGCCAAGATCCAGCGGATCAAGCGCATGGCATGCGGCTTCCGGAGTCGCGAGCGCTTCCGCAACGCCATCTACTTCCATTGCGGCGGGCTCGACCTCTACCCTGCGACGCTCTCGGGCGCCCACACAACTTCCTGAAGCGCCCAAACCTGCGTAGATGTGTAGCCCTTCGCGGGGCGGATCGACCTCGGGCAACACTGTGGCGTGTGACGCGAGCTAGCGCGCGCGCGCGGAGAAGGGAATCACCACTCGCCACGTCTCCGCATCGACTTCGAAGAGGAACGGCGCTTGCCTTCCGGGCGCCGATGTCACTCGTGCTCGGTAGGATCCGAGACGGTGGAATCGCAGAGCAACGCTCTCTCCTAGAGCCAATTGAATGTCAACCGCGTCGCCATCGGGATCCTCGATACGCACAGTGTGTCTGGTGACTCCGGACGACTCATCGGGAGCTCCATCACCACCCAGTGTGAGCGACACGGGGACGCCAGTGGATGGGTCGATCTCGACGGACGCAGTTCCATTCCGAAAAACTAGCGGCATCCGCCATGGACCGCTGTCCGGAGCCTCAATCCAAACTGTCATGTTCGGAACGATCCCCACCAGAAGCTCACCCGAGGAGCCCGAGCGCGATGCGAGAGTTGCGGTTCCGGTTCTAACTCGCATGCCGTTCTGGACCTGCTCGACAGCGACGCGAACCGGGCGATCTGACTCCAATGAGCCCGCATAAACCACGCGCACCTTGCCTTCGGCGCGAGGTGACAGTTCGATCTCCGCATCAGTCCTTGTCCCGTCAAACTCGAATCTGGCAGCAACATACCTTTGGTCTAACACCTGCACAGCCCACCGCGGAGCGTCGGCCGGCAGGTTTCGAAACGCAGCGAAGCCGCGCGCATCGGTGATTGATCGCACTGCGATCCTGCGCCCCGAGATTACCTGTGTCCGCTGGTTCTCCAGACGAACCTTAGAGTCCGGAAGAGACACCTCTCCGATGAGGAGAACTCCGCTGGCCGGGGTCCCTTGAGTCGTGACGTAGACCACTCTCTGAAATGCGGGAGTTAGCGAGGCAATCACCGGCAGCGGGGACGCTGAGACGAGTGGGAGCTCCATATCGAGCGTACCGATGTGATCCCCAGACACTACCAAGTGGTAACTCTGCCCAGTGGCAACCTTGACCGCGACTGTGGATTCTCCTCCGCTGTCTAGCGCGGCGTCGAGGTAGCGCGTGACCCCGCTCTCTCGAAGTTGGATGTCCGCCGGTTCCACGCGAATGAGGGCTCGGCTGCCTTCGAGCGCTACCGGGTACTGCAGACGAATTGGGAGGTCGACCTGCTCTGGCGGATTCAATGTGATGTCATCTCCCGCCTTCGCTGGGACTCGCCAGGCCACGACGCCGTTGTCGACGAATATCTGGCCAGACCAATCGACTGCACATGCGACCGCAACCGCGCCGTCCACTCCAATTGTCACAGGGCTAAGGAGCGAACACCAGTCCGGAGCACGAATGACTTCTTGCAGCGACGAGGGGACGGCATGAATTCGATACACACTGGCTAGTCTCGGCGAACTGACTCGGAGCGTGATTGCTGCTGCTGACGTCCTCACATGAATCTCGCTGCCCTTTCCCGAGACCGGCACATGGTGAAGAGCGCTCGGCCCGCTCGTGTCTCGCCACTGAACGGCAACTCGCCCATTGGGCGGGACATCGTCTGACAGGATGAGCCTTGACTGGTCGCCGGTTGGATGAGTGCCAATTGGGACGAGGCCTACGTTGGTCTGGAGGTACCCTAGGAGTTCTTCACCCGGCGTGGCTCCATCCAGCACCAGAGTGAGTCCCTCGCCCTTCTGGAGTCGCACGCGTGCCGTACCAGTCGCGACACTGCCAGACTCACTGGAGACTCGCGCAATCCATGAGAGTGCGCCTTCCGTCACCTGAAAAACCCAGTTCTGCCGCAGACGAACGTGCTCGATACGAAATCGTCCTGCCTCGTCGGTCACTGCGCTAGAAGACTCCCCCTCGGGAGTGACGACCACGCTCGCGTGACCGATAGGCTGCCCCTTGGAGGTCGCGAGTGTCCCCTCCAGCGAACCAATCCAGGCCAACTGCATTACCACGGGCTCCGGATCGCCCAGGCGAAACTGTTCCGTTGTCGTTCCTAGGGGGGAGACCGCAGTCAGCCAAATCTGACCTGCGGGGATCGCAATCGAGAAAAACCCGTCCTGATCGGTTGAACATTGAGAAATCGGTGCCAATGAGTCCACGGAAGTGCGGGCACTCACCGTGGCGGTCATTACAACACGTCCCCATCCGTCAACTACGCGTCCGCGCACGATCCGCTGGCGTCGCAGAGTAACCTTGACGGAATTCATTCGGGAGATTGCGCGCAAGTCAAGTCGCGTGGGAAAGTGGTCGGAAGCCTCGACGAGAATGGAGTCCAGGACTTCTCGAGCTGCGCCGGGTAGCGCGCACTTGCCGAGCGAGTCGGTTTCGAGATGCTGGGGCACCGGCGAGACTTGAGAGTCCATCGTTATCTTGGCACCCGCGATGGCACTGCCAAACTCAGACACTACCTCAATGTTGAGGCTCG
>JADLGX010000098.1 GCA_020849095.1 Candidatus Eiseniibacteriota bacterium | reverse complement strand
ATGGAGCGCTTCTCGAAGCAGTTCAAGAAGCCGTTCCGCGAGATGTCGGCGGGCGCCCAGCGCACGCTGGTCGAGTACCCGTGGCCCGGCAACATCCGCGAGCTCAAGAACCTCTTCGAGCGCACCATCCTGCTCGAGAACGCCGAGGTGCTGGACACCCAGCACCTGAAGCTGGCGCCGCGCGCGCGGGCGGGCGCCGAATCGTCGCTCGGCCAGCGCGTGGACGAGGTCGTGGCGGGCGCGATCCCGGCCACCGGAATCCCGTTCGAAGCGATGGTCGAGGAGCTGGAGCGAGCCTTGATCATGCGTGCCTCGTATGCTACGAAGTGGAACCAGAGCCGCACGGCGGAGCTGCTCAACCTCAAGCGCGACAAGCTCCGTTACCGCATGAAGCTCTACGACATCCACTCGAAGGACGACGAGGCTCAGTCCCATTCGTCTGCCGCCTGACCGCAAGCCCCGCGTCCTGCGCGCGGCCATGCTGGCCGCGCTCCTCGGCGCGGGGCTTTCGCTTGCCTCCTGCGGCTACACGACCAGCCCGGCGCTGCTGCCCTCGCACCTGAAGTCCGTGGCCGTGCCCGTGTTCGAGAACGGAACGACGGAGTACACGCTCGAGCAGGAGATCACGACCAGCGTGGCGCAGCGCTTCGTGCGCGACAACCACCTCAAGGTCGTGGACGAAAAGTCGGCCAACTGCGTCGTGCGCGGCAAGGTCACGCAGTACAAGAACACCGTCTTCGGTTTCACCGACGCCTCCACCGCTCAGGAGTACCGCATCACGATCGGCGTGCAGGTCACGTTCAAGGACATCGTGAAGAACCGTGAACTGTGGACCGACGAGATCGTGCGCACGGTGAACTACTACACCGTGGACGTTCCCGGCCAGAAGGCCCGAGACCCGCTCGATGCCCGAAAAGAAGCCGTCGACAAGATCGCGGACGAAATCCTCAGCCGGTCCGTCGAAGGCTGGTGACGGCGCGCCCGCCGCGCCGCGCCGGGCCGCAGCCGCCAGAGCCGTCGCTCCGACCGGGGGACTCGCGCTGCTCGATGCGGCGTTCGCCGGGCGCTTTCCCACCACGCTGTGGATCGAAGGCGCGGACGAATCGCTGAAGGCCGCCTTCCTGGCCGAACTGCGACGGGCGTGGGCGATCGCCGTTCCCGACGCGCCGATCGCCCGCGTGCTGTGGGTGCGCGAGAACGGCGTGGACGAGATCATGGCCGCCTACCACAACGTCTCCATGTTCGCCCCGCGCGAGCTGACGATCGTGTTCGATGTGGAAGACCTGCTGCGCAGCGAAAAGCGCGTGGCCGTGCTGGCCGAGGGCATGTCGCGCCCGGCCGGCGAATCCTGCCTGGTGCTGGTGGAGTCGGCCGCCGACAAGGAGCGCGCCAAGCTCGCCCCGGCGCGCGCCGCCGCGGCCGCGCGCTGGGACGCCGAGCCACCCGACTCGCGCACGCTGCTCGCGTGGGGACAGCGCCGGCTCGAGCGCGAGAAGCTCGCGGACGAATTGGGCGCGCTCGAGGCGCTCCTGACCGCGTGCGAGGGGGACACCACCACGTTCTTCAACGAGCTGGGCAAGCTGTGCGCATGGTGCGCTGCGGCGGGCAAGGTGACCAGGGCCGACGTGGCCGAGCTGTCGCGGCCGATCGTGGGAGCCGAGCTCGACGAGTACCTGGCCTCGGTGGCGCGCGGAGACGTGGCCATGGCCGCCAAGCGGCTCGGGCGCATCCTGGCCGAGGGCGAGAGCGAGGGCGGCATCATGTTCGCGCTCGCCAACCTGGTCGGCGGCGCGCTCGGTGGCTGGGCGCGCTGGCGCGACATGTCGCAGGCGCTCGGGCGGCGCAAGGATCCGCGCGCCCTCGCGCGCGCGCTCGACGCGATCTACCGCGCCGAGTCGGCGTGGAAGGGCGGGCGCACCGACGTGCGGCTCGCGCTCGAGATGGCCACGCGCGAGGTCGCGGGCGCCTGAGCCGGTCGCGGGGGAGAGCGACGGGAGTGCCGCGCGCGGCGTGACGGGCCCGCATCGCTTCCGCTATCTTCCGGCGTCCACCACCTTCAATCGGAAGAGCCCATGAGCAAGCGTTTTCCCTTCGCCGAAGTCGAACCCCGCTGGCAGAAGTACTGGCTCGAGAACAAGACGTTCGCCGCGGGCGACGACACCTCGAAGCCGAAGTTCTACTGCCTCGACATGTTCCCGTACCCCTCGGGGGCCGGCCTGCACGTGGGCCACATCGAGGGCTACACGGCGACGGACATTCTCAGCCGCTACAAGCGCATGAAGGGCTTCAACGTCCTGCACTGCACGGGCTGGGACGCGTTCGGGCTGCCGGCGGAACAGTACGCGGTCAAGACCGGCGTGCATCCCGCGATCACGACGAAGCAGAACATCGACAATTTCCGCCAGCAGATGCAGCGCGCCGGGCTGTCGTACGACTGGGACCGCGAGGTGGACACCACCGACCCCGCGTACTACCGCTGGACGCAGTGGATCTTCCTCAAGCTGTACGAGCGCGGACTGGCCTACGTGGCCGAGATCCCGGTCAACTGGTGCCCCGAACTGGGCACGGTGCTGGCCAACGAGGAAGTCGTCGACGGCAAGTCCGAGGTGGGCGGGTTCGAGGTGATCCGCCAGCCCATGCGCCAGTGGGTGCTCAAGATCACCGAGTACGCCGACCGGCTGCTCGACGACCTGCGGATGGTGGAGTGGCCGAACGGCACGCTGATCATGCAGAAGGAGTGGATCGGACGTTCCACCGGCGCCGAGGTGGACTTTGCCCTCGACGGCGTGAAGGGCAACCTGCGCATCTTCACGACGCGCCCCGACACGCTGTTCGGCGCCACCTACATGGTGCTCGCGCCCGAGCATCCGCTCGTGGACGTGCTGACCGCGCCGGCGCAGCGCGAGGCCGTGTCCGCCTACGTGGAAGCCACGCGCCGCAAGAGCGACCTGGAGCGCCAGCAGGACAAGAAGAAGACCGGAGTGTTCACCGGCGGCCACGCGATCAATCCCGTCAACGGCGAGAAGCTGCCCATCTGGATCGCCGACTACGTGATGATGGGCTACGGCACCGGCGCGATCATGGCCGTGCCCGCGCACGACGAGCGCGACTGGGAGTTCGCCCGCGAGTTCGGGCTCACGATCCGCGAGGTGGTCTCCGGCGGCGACGTGCAGCAGGCCGCGTTCACGGAGACGGACGAGGGCACGATCGTGAACTCGACCGCGCCGGACGGCGCGTTCTCGATCGACGGACTCACGCCCGACACGGCGATCCCGAAGATCACCGAGTGGCTCGCGACGCGCGGGCTCGGGCAGAAGGCCGTGAACTACAAGCTGCGCGACTGGGCCTTCTCGCGCCAGCGCTACTGGGGCGAGCCGTTCCCGATCGTGTGGACGGACGGCCGGCACCATCCGCTGCCCGAGAGCCAGCTGCCGCTGCGGCTGCCCGACCTGCAGGAGTACAAGCCGTCGGGAACGGGAGAGAGCCCGCTCGCGAACGCCGCCGAGTGGCTCGCCACGACCGATCCCGAAACGGGAGCGCCCGCCCGGCGCGAGACCAACACCATGCCGCAGTGGGCCGGCTCGTGCTGGTACTACCTGCGCTTCATCGATCCGAAGAACCCGGGCGCGCTGGTCGATCCGGCGAAGGAGAAGTACTGGATGCCCGTCGACCTGTACGTCGGCGGCGCCGAGCACGCGGTGCTGCACCTGCTGTACGCGCGCTTCTGGCACAAGGTGCTCTTCGACATCGGCGTCGTGAGCACGCCGGAGCCGTTCATCAAGCTGGTGCACCAGGGCATCATCCTGGGCGAGGACGGCCGCAAGATGTCCAAGCGCTGGGGCAACGTGGTCGACCCGAACGAAATGATCGACCAGTACGGCGCGGACTCGCTGCGCATCTTCGAGATGTTCATGGGCCCGCTCGAGGCGATGAAGCCGTGGAGCTCGAAGGGCGTGGAAGGGATCATGCGGTTCCTGGACCGCGTGTGGCGGCTGTACGTGAACGAGGACGGCTCGCACGCGTTCACGGCCGAGCCGGCGCCCGTCGAGGCCCTGCGCATTCTCCACAAGACGATCGCCAAGGTCGGCCGGGACATCGAGGACCTCAAGTTCAACACGGCCATCGCGCAGATGATGGTGTTCGTGAACGAGGTCAATCCCATGCCGACGCGCTCGCGCGAGCTGCTCGAGCCGTTCGTGCTGGTCCTGGCGCCGTTCGCGCCGCACCTGGCCGAGGAGCTGTGGAGCCGGCTGGGGCACACGGGCACGCTGTCGTACGAGCCGTTCCCGGCGTTCGACCCGGCGCTGGTCGTCGAGGACACCGTGACGGTGGCCGTGCAGGTGAACGGCAAGCTGCGGGCGACGCTCGACCTGCCGCGGGGCGCGGAGCAGGCCGCGGTCCAGGAGGCGGCGTTCGCCGACGAACGCGTGGCCAAGTACGTCACCGGGGCGACGATCAAGAAAGTGATCCACGTGAAGGACAAGCTGCTCAACGTGGTGGTCGCGAGCTAGGACAACCCGAAGAGCGACGCGCATCGAGCCCGGACGGGAGTGAGACCGTCCGGGCTCGAGTGCATCGGGCGGCGGAGTCGAGGGCGGGGACCGCGAAGTCGCGCCGGCGAGCCGCGGGATCGAACCCGGATCCGGGGAGCTGGAGGTTGTCCCAAACACAGGTTGACATAATACATATTCGATTACGACTCGCTCTCCCCATCGAACGGAATAGGGGGGAGTATGAACAGGGAAGTGATTGGCACCACGGATGCGGGCGCTCCCGAGTACGTCGCTCCGGCCGATCCGCCGAAGCCGGCGCCGTCCGACGTCGTCGAGCTGACCGAGCACTACGAGACCGATGGCGAACTGGCCGAGCTGGCGCTCGAGCTGGTCAATCGCGCAGTGTTCACGCCCGAATGCGAGGAGCAGGCCGACGCCGCAGGGCTCGCACTGCACCGCGCGTGGCACACGCAGCGCCAGGCGCCGCTGCCGCTCCTGCTGCTCATGTCCCGTGCGCTGAT
>JADLGX010000097.1 GCA_020849095.1 Candidatus Eiseniibacteriota bacterium | reverse complement strand
GACCTGTCCGTGGGATCGGTGCTGGGATTCACGGGCGCCGTGTGCGCCACGCTCATGATCTCGCGCGGCTGGGGAGTGGTGCCCGCCATCGCCGCCACGCTGGTGGTGGGGCTGGCGATCGGTGCGTGGCACGGCTTCTGGGTCGCGTACCGCCGCGTGCCCGCGTTCATCGTGACGCTGGCATCCATGCTCGCCTTTCGCGGGCTCGTCATTGGCATCACCGGCGGGCAGACGCAGGGACTCGAGATGGCGCCCGAGTCCGTCGCCGCCGAGTTCCAGGTGATCGGCCAGGGCTACCTGCCCACGCTGCGCCCGGCCGCCGAAGGCCGGCTGCACGACACCAGCCTGTACGTGACGCTCGCCGTGATGGCCTGGCTCGTGTTCTCGCGCTGGCGCGCGTGGTCCGCGCGCCGCCGTGACGGCCTGCCCGCTCCGCCCGCATGGGCCGAGGCGCTGCGAACGGCCGCGTTCGTCGTGGTCGTGGGAGCCTTCGGCGCGGTGATGGTGTTCTACCAGGGCATCCCGTGGTCCGTGCTGCTGCTGCTCGGCCTGGCGTGGGTCTTCCGGTTCGTCGCCAACGACACCACGTTCGGCCGCCGGCTCTACGCCATCGGCGGCAATCCCGAAGCCTCGCGCCTGTCCGGCATCCACGTTCCCCGGAACACGCTCGCGCTGTTCAGCCTGATGGGGCTGCTGAGCGCGGTCGCGGGCATCGTCTGCACGTCGCGGCTCAACGCGGCGACCACGTCGGCGGGACAGAACGCCGAACTGGACGCGATCGCCGCCGCGGTGATCGGCGGCGCGTCGCTCATGGGCGGCGAGGGCCCCGTCGTGGGCGCGCTGGTCGGCGCACTGGTGATGGCCTCGCTCGACAACGGCATGAGCCTGATGAACATGGACATCACGTGGCAGTACCTCATCAAGGGCATGATCCTGCTGCTCGCCGTCTGGGTGGACATGGCCCAACGAAAGGCCGTCCGATGAAGGCATTCCGCGCGTGCGCGCTGCTCGGCGCGTTCCTGCTGTTCGCTCCCGTGGCGATTCCGGCCGCGCCGCTGTCTCCCGAGGCGCTCGACGCGCGCGTTGACTCGCTGCTCGCCCGCATGACGCTGGACGAAAAAGTCCGGCTGCTGAGCGGGGTGAACAACATGGATATTCCCGCTCTCTCGCGCCTGGGACTGCCGGCGCTGCGCATGACCGACGGGCCGCTCGGCGTGCGCCTGGATGGTGGCCATCGCGCGACCGCGTTTCCCTCCGGCATCCTGTCCGCCTCGAGCTTCGACCCCGCGCTCATGTCCGAAGTCGCGGCCGGCATGGCCGACGAGGTGCTGGCGCTGGGCCGCGACATGCTGCTGGGCCCGTGCGTGAACATCGCCCGCGTGCCTTTTGGCGGCCGCAACTTCGAGAGCTTCGGCGAGGATCCATACCTCGCCTCGCGCATGGCCGAGGCGTGGGTGCGCGGCGCGCAGGGCCGGGGCGTGATCGCATCCACCAAGCACCTGGCCGCCAACAACCAGGAGGTGCGCCGCACCACCGTGGACGTGCGCGTGAGCGAGCGAGCGCTGCAGGAACTCTACCTGCCCGCGTTCCATGCCGCCGTGCGCGCCGGCACGTGGAGCGTGATGTCGTCGTACAACCGCGTGAACGGCGACTACGCGTCGCAGAATCGCCATCTGCAGGAAGACGTGCTCAAGCGCGAGTGGGGATTCCGCGGCTTCGTGGTGTCCGACTGGGGCGCCACGCATGCCACCGTCGAGGCGGCCAACGGCGGGCTCGACGTGGAGATGCCATCCGGCGAGTTCTTCGGCGGCGGCAAGCTGCAGGCGGCCGTGCGCGAGGGCACCGTGACCGCGGCGACGCTCCACGACAAGGCGCGCCGGGTGCTGCGCGCGATGATCGGCAGCGGTGTCGTGGACCGGGCGGCCGGCAGCCGACCCGATGTGTCCGTGGTGGGCGGCCCGGCCAACCGCGAGCTCGCGCTGCGCATGGCGCGCGAAGGCATCGTGCTGCTTCGCAACTACGGCATCCTGCCGCTGCGCGCGCGCCGTGTCGCGGTGCTGGGTCCCAACGCCGCCGCGTACGCGGCCGGGGGTGGAAGTTCGCAGGTGCCGCCCACCCGCACCGTGAGCGTGCTCGAAGGGCTTCGCGCGCGCGCCGGCGATTCGCTGGACGTGCGCTACGCCGAAGGCGTGGCCATGCCGGGCGAGATGGCGAGGCTGGACGTGGCCTGGCTCGCGCCGCCCGCGGGTCGGGGAGAGGGGCCGGGGCTGCTGGGCGAGTACTTCGACAACGACTCGCTCGCCGGCGCTCCACGCCTGGCGCGGATCGACGCGGGCGTGAACTTCGACTGGGGAGGGGGCGCGCCAGCCGCGGGCCTGCCCATCGACCTTTTCTCGGTGCGCTGGACCGGAAGCCTGCGCGTGCCGGTCACCGGCGACTACGACCTCGCCACGCGCGCGGACGACGGCACGAGGCTGTGGATCGACGGCCGGCGCGTGATCGACGACTGGACCGATCACGGTCCGGTCACGCGTCCCGCGCGGGTTCACCTGGAGGCCGGCGTCGCGTACGACCTGAAGCTCGAGTACTACGAGAACGGCGGTGGCGCCATGGCGCAGCTGGGCACCCTCAAGCCCGTGGCGGGCGGCATGGCGCAGGCCGTGGCCGCCGCACGCGATGCCGACGTGGTCGTGCTGGTGCTGGGTGCGTGCGACCGGCTCGAAGGCGAGGGCAACGACCGCGCCTCGCTCGAGCTGCCCGACGGTCAGGAGGCGCTGCTCGACTCGGTGTCGGCGGTCAACCCGAACGTGGTCGTGGTGCTCGAGGTGGGTTCTCCCGTGCTCGCCGGCCGCT
The DNA here is from genome assembly GCA_020849095.1 of Candidatus Eiseniibacteriota bacterium. Classification (GTDB taxonomy): domain Bacteria; phylum Eisenbacteria; class RBG-16-71-46; order RBG-16-71-46; family RBG-16-71-46; genus CAIXRL01. Next base: position 34 of record JADLGX010000097.1, on the reverse strand, counting down.
GGCTGGGGCGCACGCGCGCGCTGCTGCAGGCCTG
>JADLGX010000096.1 GCA_020849095.1 Candidatus Eiseniibacteriota bacterium | reverse complement strand
GCGGCCATCGCCCAGATCGGGCCACCGCCGCCGCCGCCGCTCACCCCGCTGGTCGCGCCGCCGGTGCCGCCCGGCAATCCCATCACCGCCGCCAAGACTCTCCTGGGCAAGGCGCTCTTCTGGGACGAACAGCTGTCCTCCACGCGCACGGTCGCGTGCGGCAGCTGCCACATGGCCGAGGTGGGAGGCACCGACCCGCGTTCGGTGGCCAACTCCGCGTCCGCCGTCGCGCCGGGATTCGACGCGCTCTTCACCACCGGCGACGACATCACCGCTTCGCCCGGTGTGCCGCTGGCGGACGCCGCGGGCAACTACCAGTGGTCCACGGCCTACGGCCTGCAGCCGCAGGTGACCGGCCGGCGCACGCAGTCGCACATCAACGCCGGCTACGCGCCCGACCTGTTCTGGGACGGCCGCGCGCACTCGGTGTTCCTCGATCCCGTCACCGGCGACACGCTGCTGCGGCTCAACGCCGCGCTCGAGAGCCAGGCGGCGGGACCGCCCACGTCGAGCGTCGAGATGGGGCACGTGGGCCGCGACTGGAACGACGTGGCCGCGCGCGTGGCGTCGTGCCGTCCGCTGGCGCAGGCGCCGTTCGTGCCCACCGCGCTCGCGTCGTGGATCAACGGCCGCACGTATCCGCAGCTGTTCGCCGAGGCGTTCGGCTCGCCCGTGGTGACGCCGGCGCGCATCGCCATGGCGATCGCCACCTACGAGCGCACGCTGTGGTCGGGGCAGGCGCCCATCGACTCGGTCGCGGCGGGCACGGCCGTGCTGCGTCCGGACGAGGCCGCGGGGCGCGCGCTGTTCGGCGGGTTGGGCTGCGCCGGATGCCACGCGGGCAACCAGTTCACGGACAACATCTATCACTACATCGGCGTGCGTCCGGCCGCCGAGGACTCGGGGCGCTTCCTCATCGTGCGCAACCCCGGGCTCATCGGCTCGTTCAAGACGCCGAGCCTGCGCAACGTGGGGCTGCGCCCGGCGTTCATGCACCACGGCCAGTTCCACTCGCTGCGCGACGTGGTGGAGTTCTACAACCGCGGCGGCGACTTCAACGAGCCCAACAAGGCGCCCGGTATCGTGCCGCGGGGCTTGACCGAACTGCAGAAGGACCAGCTGGTCGCGTTCCTCGGCCGGCCGCTCACCGATCCGCGCGTGGCGGCGGGGAGCGATCCGTTCGACCGGCCGTCGCTGTTCAGCGAGACCGAGCTGGTGCCGCGCGTGATCGGCGGCGGAAGCCCGGGCAGCGGCGGCGCCATCGCCCAGCCCGTGGCCCTCGAGCCGCCGCTGACCGGCAATCCCGACTTCACGGTGGGCGTGTTCGGCGCCTTCGGCGGCGCGAGCGCCACGCTGGTGATCAACGCCGTCGAGCCTCCGGTGGGCGCGGGCATTCCCGCTTCGGGCTCGCTCGCGCGGCTCACGACCACGCTCGCGGGCAGCGGCGCGGGCGGCGGCTTCGGCTCGGTGACGTTCGCCATTCCCGACGACGTGTCGCTGCAGGGCCAGACGGTGTACGGGCGCTGGTACGTGTCCGACCCCGGCGCGAGCGGCGGGGTGGCCGCGTCGGCCGCGTTCCAGATGAAGCTCTTCGGTCCCGGCGGCGCGGGCACGCTGGCCGTGGACGGCGGCGGCGTGTTCACGCCGGCTTCCGGAGGTCCGCGGCTCTTCGCGAGCATGCCGAACCCGTTCCGCAACGCCGCGTCCACGCAGATCCGCTACGAGCTCAACCTGCCGACGAGCGTGCGGCTGGTGCTGTACGACGCGGCGGGTCGAGTGGTGCGCAAGCTGGTGGACCAGCCGCTGCAGATGGGCGGCGCCTACTCGGTCACGTGGGACGGCCGCGACGAGCGGGGCAACACCGCGCCGGAGGGCCTCTACTTCTACCGCCTCGAAGCGGGCGGAGTGGCGAAGACGAACCGGGTGGTCAAGCTGTAGCGCACTCCTGGGGGGAGTGAAGCGACGGGCCGCACGGCGGCACGCGTGCGGCCCGTTCGCGTTGGTGGCGCGAACGCACCTGTGACAGACTCCGCCGCCTCATGAAGAACTTCTTCGTCCTCGCGCTCAGCGCGCTGCTCGTCTTCGCCGTGGCCACGTCGTGGCTGCTGCTCTATCCCGCGGTGCCGCGCGACCTGGCGGGCGCTCCCGACCTGGACCGCGAGGCCCGGAAGGTGCGCATCGCGGTCGCCGACGGCGATTCGCTCGACGCGTTCGTGCTGCGCGGGCGCCGGCCCGGCGTGATCGTGCTGTTCCACGGCTACGCGCGCGACCACTCGCGCGTGTGGCGCTACGCCCAGTTCCTGCGCCGTGACGGCTGGACGATCGTCGCGCCCGACTTCCGCTCCTCGCGCAAGCAGGACCGCAAGCCCACCACGCTCGGGGCCTACGAAATGCAGGACGGCGAGGCGGTGCTGCGCTGGATCGCGGCGCAGCCCCGGCTGGGCGCCCAGCCGCTGGGGCTGTTCGGCGAGTCGCTCGGCGCCTCGGTGGCGATCGCGCTCGCGAGCGCGCACCCCGAAGTGCGCGTGGTGGTGGCCGACTGCCCGTTCGCCAACGGCAAGCTGGCCATCGAGGACGGCT
>JADLGX010000095.1 GCA_020849095.1 Candidatus Eiseniibacteriota bacterium | reverse complement strand
TGATCTTCGCCGCGTTCCTGTACGCGACGTACATGCGCTTCACCAAGGGCCTCGGCGCCACGACCAACCTGTCCGACGCGTTCCCCTGGGGCATCTGGATCGGGTTCGACATCCTGTGCGGAGTGGGTCTGGCGGCCGGAGCGTTCACGCTCATGGCCACGGTGCACCTGTTCCACATCAAGAAGTTCGAGCCGATCATCCGCCCGACGCTGCTCACGGGTTATCTCGGCTACCTGCTCGTCAGTGTGGGACTGCTGTACGACCTCGGGCAGCCGTGGCGCATCTGGCACGCGATCATCTACTGGAACGAGCACAGCGTGATGTTCGAGGTCGCCTGGTGCGTGATGCTCTACACGACCGTGCTGACGCTCGAGTTCTCTCACATCGTCTTCGAGCGGCTGAACTGGAAGTGGGCGCTGAACATCATGCACGCGGTCAACACGCCGCTCGTGATCCTCGGCGTGCTGCTGTCCACGCTGCACCAGTCGTCGCTCGGCACCATGTACCTGATCGTTCCCGAGAAGCTGCACGCCCTATGGTACACGCCGGCGTTGCCGCTGCTCTTCTACATCTCGGCGATCGGCGGCGGGCTCGCCATGGTCATCCTCGAGTCCCACCTCAGCGGACGCGCGCTGGGCCACGAACTCGAGATGGACCTGCTGGAGCCGCTCGGCCGGGTGATGGTCGTGGTGCTCGCGATCTTCGGCGTGCTGCGGCTGGACCTCATGGCGCACTCGGGCGCGCTCGCCCTGGTGTTCCAGCCCATGTACGAGAGCCGCATGTTCCTGGCCGAGTTCGGCGTCGGCGTGCTCGCGCCCATCCTGCTGCTCTCGTGGCCCCGGATCCGGCGTTCTCCCGTGGGTCTCGTGATCGGCTCCACGTTCGCGGTGCTCGGGTTCATGCTGTACCGGCTCAACGTGAGCATCACGGGAATCGAGCGCGCGAGCGGCACGCACTACGTGCCGTCCTGGATGGAGATGATCGTGTCGGTCGGCCTCATGGCGATCGGCATCGCCCTCTTCGGGCTCGCCGTGCGTTTCCTCCCCATCTTCCCGGTGAGCAAGCACGGCGCGGCTCACGGGCATGGGAAAGGTCATTAGATGAAGCTGCGGATCGGCGTCCTGACCGTGCTGGGGGTGGCGGCCGTCACGGCCGGCAGCATCGGCCTGATGTCGGGGCTCGTGCTGCGCGGGCACCAGGACGCGCAGATCGCCCAGCTCACGCAGGGCGCCGATCAGCTGAGCGAGACCATCGTCAGCAGCACGTTCTGGGACATGCTCGAGAACCACCGCCCGGCGCTGCACCGCGAGATGATCACGATCGGCAAGCAGGAGGGCATCGAGAAGGTCCGGCTCTTCAATCGCACGGGCAAGATCATGTTTTCCTCCGCCGAGGACGAGATCGGGCACATCCTCGACAAGAAGGCCGAGGCCTGCTTCGCCTGCCACACGGCGGACCAGCCGCTCCAGAAGCTGCCGACCAAGGCCCGGGCCCGCATCTACAAGGCGCCGGATGGGCACCGCGTTCTGGGCATGATCCGGCCCATCCACAACGAGACGCGCTGCTGGAACTCGTCCTGCCACGCGCATTCGCGCGACGAGTCGGTGCTCGGCGTGCTCGACGTGAACCTGTCGCTGGCCGAGACCGACGCGCGCATCGCGGCGGACCAGCAGCGCATGCTCATGCTGGCCGCGCTCGTGGTGGCCATGATCAGTCTGCTGCTGCTGTGGTTCGGCGAGCGGCTGGTGCTGCGGCCGGTGCGCGAGCTCATCGCGGGCACGCGCCGCGTGGCCGACGGCGACCTGCACACCATGCTGCCGGCGGCCGACAGCCACGAATTGGGCGACCTCGCGCGCGCGTTCAACGAGATGACCAAGCGGCTCGCGGACGCCCAGCGCCAGCTGACCCAGGCCGACAAGCTGGCCTCGGTCGGTCGGCTGGCCGCGGGCGTGGCGCACGAGATCAACAACCCGCTCACCGGCGTGCTCACCTACGCGTCGTTCCTGCAGAAGCGGCTCGCCGACCGCGCCGAGGTGAAGGAAGACCTCGAGGTGATCGTGCGGGAGACCAAGCGCTGCCGCGACATCGTGCGCGGGCTGCTCGACTTTTCGCGGCAGGCGCCGCCGCAGCACCAGCCGACGGACCTCAACGAGGTCGTGCGCCGTGCCGTGGCGGTGGTGATGAACCAACTGGTGCTGCGGCGCGTGGCGCTCGACTTCGCGCTCACCGACCAGCTCGATCCCGTGCCGGCCGACGGCAACCAGATCCAGCAGGTCGTCGTGAACCTGGTGATGAACGCCGCGGACGCCATCGGCGACGGCGGCGGCACCATCGCGCTTCGCACCGCGAGAGTGGCGCTGCCCGTGCGCGGCAACGCCATCATTCGGGTGGCGCGCTGCCCGGACGGCTGCGACCTGCTCGACCCGGCGGTGCGCACGGGCGGGCACCCCGCGATCAAGGTGATCCGCCGCACGGGCGATCGTGACGACGTCGTGCACATGGACCCCGTCTACGGACGTTCCAATCACCGCGCGAGCGACTCGCTCGAGCGCGACCGGCTGGCGCTCTACGCCTGCCCGCGCTGCCGCGCCAAGCTGGACGCCCCGGCGCGCTGCGGCGACTGCGGCGCGCCCACCTTCGCGGTCAGTTCGGCGGAACTGGGCAAGGTGGAGTGGTGCTCGCGCAAGGGCTGCCACTGGACGCGCTGCGAGGCGCTCGATCGCGCCGGCGCGCTGCAGATGGCCGAGCTCGAGGTGCGGGACAGCGGCAAGGGGATCGCGCCCGAGGATCTCGACCACCTCTTCGAGCCCTTCTTCACGACCAAGGGAAACCGCGGACTGGGCCTCGGGCTGGCGGTGACCTGGGGAATCGTCGAACGGCACGCCGGCACCATCGACGTGTCGAGCACGGTCGGCGAGGGCGCCACGTTCCTCGTTCGCCTGCCGCTCGGAGTGCCGCGAAGCGCGCCTTCGGGCGAGACTCCGCCGGCGGGCG
>JADLGX010000094.1 GCA_020849095.1 Candidatus Eiseniibacteriota bacterium | reverse complement strand
CGTCGCGCTCGGCGACCTGGTGGCGCAGCGCCGCCGGGATGTTGCGGCCACGCGGAACAGGCTTCTGTCCGCCGGTCCCCACCTTGGCGCCGAAGCGACGCTTGTGGAGATGCGTCGCGAAGTGCGCCAGCGCGCGAGCGACGATCACGGCGGGATCGCCGTTGCGCACGACGTGCGCGAGCAGGTCCTGCGCCTGCTGGAAGGCGGCGAACTCTTCGTCCGTGAGCACCACGCTGATCCCGCGCGCGCCGTCGGCCGTGCCGAACACCCGGCCGCGCACCTGTCGATTCACCCGCGCCAGCGCGGTTTCGGTCAAGGGCGTGTCATGCGTGGGCGCGACTTCAGAAGAGGCGGGCGCGCAATCGCTCTGCTCCTCGCACTCGGCGACAGGCGTGAGCGCGGGTGCGACAGGCTGGACTCGACTCGACTCGAACACGATCCGCCGCACCTGCCACTTCGGCTGGTGCGTGGTCGCATCGAGGAGCCGCTCGGCATTCTCCTTCGTGAGCACCGGGGCGAGTTCGCAGGCGTTGCTCAGCGTGAGCCGTCCGTCCGCGATGCGCTCGAACAGCAGCGGGATCGCACGACCCAGGCGCGCCACGCGGATACGCCGCTGGGCCTGCTCCTCGGACATGTGCATGTGCTCCATGCAATAGCGCTGCATGCAGGAGTAGCCCGCTTCGAGGTAGTCGCCGCGCGCATCCATGAGCGCGATGAGTGCCAGCGCTTCTGCGAGGCGCGACTTCTCCTCGAGATCCACTTCGTCCAGACGACGACGCGCAGCCAAGGGGGACAGGTGATCGACGGCGAACCGGGACATCGCGCACTCCGCTCCGGGGGCGGGTGTGCGCGTTTTGTATCACGGGCTCTTTCGAGCGCCGTGTTCACGCGCATGCGGGCGAACGCGGTGTCCGACGACAACGCGCGAGCGATTCACGGCAATCGGCGCTCACGATCGAAGGCTGGGCGAATGCGCGGCGGCTGCAGATCGCGCAGCGGGCTTGCACTCGAGGCGTCGCAAAGGTCGTCAAGTCAAACCTGTGTGCGGGGCATTCGCGGCGGCGGTCAGCGAACGACGTTCAGCTCCCCTCGCACTTGGGGCAGCGCCGCACTCCCGCCGCCTCTTCTTCCGCAATCTCGAAGAAGCCGCCGGTCCGGCCCTGGTTCGCCACCATCTTCATCTTGAAGTTGTGCGCCGTCACGAATGTGCATGGCAGCCGGTGCACCCGGTCGCCGAACTTGGCGTCGCGCGCGATGACCAGACAGCGCTTCTCGACCGCTTCGCGAAACTCTTCAATGGTGGCCAGCGGCCTCATTGCCCTCTCCCGGATTCCTGCCCCCTCGAACCTACCGCGGCCGCCCCGAGGGGCGGCCGCGGAACAGAGTCAGCATCGCACGCAGTCAGTTCGTTCGCTATCAGCGCATCCAGACAAGCGGCTTGGAGAGCGCCACCCCGGGCGCAGTCAGTCGACAGAAGTAGGTCCCACTTCGCACCGGGGCGCCCCCTTCTCCACGACCGTCCCATGTCAGTGCGTGTGTACCCCGTGACCGCATGCCGTCTGCAAGGACGCGCACCGTGCGGCCGGCGATATCGTAGATCGCCACACGCACAGGTCCCTCGATCGCCAGCTGAAACTGGATCGATGTCCGATCGCTCGCCGGGTTCGGCGCGGGCGCGGCGAGCGAGAGGCTCGGCGCAATCACTGGCGCATCAAGCACGAGACCGGGCGGCACACCGTTCACGAATACGACATTGTTGCTGCCCGCGATGGGCCGGATGATCAACGTCGAAGGTTGCGACTGCGCCGCGTACTGCGCCCGGTTCGGCACGCCGCACCACAAGCCGAGCCCAGGATCCCTTGGCGAGGCCGCACTCAGCCGGAGCTCCCGCAGGACGAACGCCACGGGACTCCCGCACGTGCTAGTGGCACAGGCAGGGCCGGTATTGGCGATCCGGAACCCCAGCACCGGGGTTGTCACGCCACCCGCGACACTGCCGTAGCGACACGTCACGCCATCATATCCCGCAGGCCAGACGATGTTCGTGGCGAGGATCTGGGCGCGATCGATCGCCCCGGTCCCTGGGTAGGGCCAGGAGTAGGAAGTGCGCGCCCAACTACTGCCTCCGCGTGTGTCGATCGCACCGCCCTCCGTCAGGCAGTTCGGATCGCCTGGGCCACCGTTGTCATTCGCCGCGATCCCGGTGAGCGCACCCGAATGGCACTGACCGGCGCCAAACTGGAAGAAGCCGGGCAGATTGACGTTTGGGGTCCCGATGATATCGATCGTGGCTTCGACGCCGGTGATGTCCTCAAAGCTTGTACCGCCTGGCAGGGTGACGCTGCACAGCCAATCGGTACGCGTGCCCGCGGCCCCGCACGTGCTCGTGGAGAACTGAGGGGTCGGCGGATTGGAACAATCCGTCATCTCCTGGGTCAGGGTGAGGTTGAGCGCCTGCACGATCACCGGCACCCCGATCCCGCCCTCGCACAGCGGTCCGGACTCGGTCGAGCGCTTTGCGGCGATGATTTCGTCCATCACGGAGAGGTCCGCCCCTGTCACTTGCCCGCTACCGTCGAAGTCGACGTAGCCGCGAAGGTTTTCGTAGTCCGACAGGAACAGATGCAAATCGTCGGGGTCAACACCGCCGTAGCCGTTAAGGTCCACCGCCGCGGCGGGCCGCTGCCCCTGCACCACGAAAGGTCCGCCAGACGACGAGGCCGAGATGACGGCAAAACACAAGGGCGCCCCACCGCTGATGGGACGATTCCCGATCCCACCCATGATATTGAAGCTCGCGACCCCCTGCGCATTGGTTGTCGCCATCACGGTCGGGGGCGAACAGGACATCGTCATGCCAAGGTCGAGTTGGGTGGTCGAGAGGGTCAAGTAGGGAGCATTCGAGAAATCGATTCTTACTTGGGCGTTGGGGATCGGCACGTTTGCAAGGTCTCGAATAGTCACGACGAATGCACCCGCGGGATCCGGGACCGTGCCATCGTGCCCCACGAGGAGGATTCGAGATGGAAGGGTGCTGTTGCCCGGGGAGGGATCCGCGGCAAGCACCGGAGATGACTCGAAGATCATCGCGATTGCGAGCGAGAGAAATGCAACCAGCGGATTGATGTGCCGGTTCCTGTTCGCCGTGGGCATGGTTCCTCCGAGTGGGGCGTGAGCTGCGAGGCCATAGCGAGAGTTGAAGCAGGACGGGCGCGTGAGTTCGTCACCAACCACAGGGAAGCCCGTGCACTTTTCGGCGCCGAGCGGGCATTCTCCCGCGGCCGAATACCCACAGTCCACTGCAAACACACACGGAGGGGTCTGAGCCCAGCGCTACGCTTCCTGTCCCATACAATCAAGAACTTGTTACTCGCCTGTGGTTTGCACGGCTTTCGATGGCCCGCGGCCGCCTCGTGTCATCCCTCAGCCCCAGCGCTCGCTCTATCGAACCCGCCGCCACACCTCGCGCGAGCGCCCACCGTCCGGCCCGCGCGGTCCGATCTGCAGAAGCGTGTCTCCCTTCACCTGCACCTCGAAGCACAGTACCTGTCCCGCGACGTTTTCCACACCTCCCAGCGCGAACGACACCTGCTCGCAGTAGTCGCTCCCGACCAGCGTGTACGGCCCACCGCCCGTGGCGAGCACCTGGTGCGTTGCGGTCTTCCAGGTGGTCCACGTGAAGTGCGTCGGCGTGATCAGCTTGAGTTCGCGCTCGTCCGCCGGCACCTCGGGCCACACGAGCTGCCACGTGCCGAGGATGGCGCGGGAGACCGCCTGCGCGCGCGTTGTCGCTGGGGTTCGGCTTGCTGCGGTGGGCGGGAGAAGCAACAGGGTGAGCAGTGCAAGCGATCCGACGCCTGCATGAATGCGCTTCATGGCGATCCCCGAGTTGATGTCTAATTTCACGCACTGCACGGTGGCGGCCCGAATGTTCGCATACCTGAAGCCGCTGATGTCGGCGGGAGGCTTGCACGACCGCAGCATGTTGCCAAGGGTTCTCCATTCGGCGTTCTCCCGCAAGCCAGCCAGCGGGCTGACGCGTCTGGACGGCGGCGCGGCCGGGGCGCAGGCTGCCGCCATGTTCAACAAGCCCACAGTGCAGGCACTCAGCCTCGCGCTCATGCTTCTTGCGCCGACACCCTGCAGCGCGACGAACGCATCGCCGCCACGGGAGAACACCAGCGCCCCCGCGTCCGTGGCAATCGACTCACTGGTGTCGCTGAGCGGCTACTCCCTGGACGACATCAGCAACTGGTCGCCGGTCGGCGCCAAGCTCGCGCTCAGCAACGGAAGTGGCACCTCGATCCTCGATGCCGCGAGTGCCAACCTCAATCCCACACTCGCGACTCATTGGTACGGGCAGGTGATCTGGGCTCCCGACGCCACGTGGCTCACCGTTCGGGTGCAGAGCTGGCCCCGGCCGGTCATGCTCGTCGCCGTGCCTGTTGAAGGCGGCAAGCCCCAGACGCTGGCCCAGGGTGATCGCGTCCTGCCATGCGTCTGGGCCAGTGACGGAAATCTGTACTACTGGACGGGAGAGACCGACGCTCCGGAGCTCGTGCCGCCTCCCGAGGAGTGGCTGTCACGGCCGCGCCCACCGATCCCGCCCAGACCGCAGGTGGTGATGGAAGCGAGAGGTCAGGGAGTCAGGCGCTTCTGGCGAGTAGATCCTTCCGCCGAGCCGGCAGTCCAGTCAGTCCCTGCGCTCGACTCACTGGCCGTACCCAACTGGGCCCTGATCATGGATCGGTCGGCCGACGGCAGGCGGCTGCTCGTGCACGGCCCGGGCACCTACGATCATTCGGGCAGCGGCCTGATCATGAACGAGCGAGGCGCACTGCTCGATTCGCTGGGATGGGCGGTGCACTGGAGGTCGCTCTGTTCGGACGGCCAGCATGTCGTCGGCATGGTGACCACCGACGACGGCCACAGCATTCTCAGTTCAAGCCTCTACGTGGGCGACATCCACGGGCGCTGGCGTGTCGAGATTCCCGGAACCGAAGGCGCGCTCAATCCCTGCATGTCGCGCGAGGGCTGGTTCATCGCGTACCTGCAGCATGGACAGGTAAAGGTGGGCACGCTGCGAATCCAGCCGCGCTGATCGCCCCCCCCCCTCACACCGCCCGCGAGCGCTCCACCAGCGCCCCGGCAAGCTCCAGCACGCGCACCGCCTGCGCGTCCCAGGTGAACGCGCGCGACACGCGCAATCGCGCAGCCTCCCCCAACGCGCCGCGCAGCGACGAATCGCCGCCCAGCTCGCGCGCCGCGGCCAGCAGCGCCGCGGGCTTGCCGGGCAGCACCAGACGCGCCTCGGCGCCGTCGCGCGCCACGCGCCGCGCCTCGGCGGAATCGAACGCGATCACCGCGCGCCACGCCGCCATCGCCTGCAGCAGGGGCAGCGCGCCCCCGGCCGCGGACACCACCACGATGGGGCAGGCCGACAGGTGCGCCGGCAGCTCGTCCTCGGTCACCCGGCCGCACATCGTCAGCTTCACGCCGGACTCGACCGCGGCGCGCAGCACTTCGTTTCGCGCCGGGCCATCACCGATCAGCATGATCCGCGGCCTGCCGGACTCGTCCATGTCGGATATCGCCCGCACCAGGTCGAGCACGCCGGACTCGCGCGTGACGGGACCCATGAAACCCACGCGCTTTTCGGCGACACCCAGCCGCAGCCGCGTGCTCACCTGCGCCCGCACGCTCTCGCGCGCGACCCGGAACAACTCGGGCGCGACGGCGTCCTCGACCACGTCCACCGGCAGCGTCGAGCCGATCGCCGCGCGCACCACGCGCGCCTGCTCGTCGCTCGCCACGATCACGCCGGCCCCGGGCACGGCGGCCGCGGCTTCGGCACACACGGCGGCCAGGGCCGCCACGGCAGCCTCGTCGGCCAGCGCCGAGTCCGCCACGTCGAACAGCATGGGCACCAGCGACTCACGCGCCGCCGCCGTGCACTCGGTGCGCCCGGGCACGAGCCGCTCGATCACCAGTTCGGGCCGTACCTGCGAGAAATGCCAGTCGATCTCGCGCGCGGTCACGGGCAGGCGCATCTCGCGGACGGCCACGCCCTCCGCAGCCATCTGTGGTCCGGCCAGCAGCAGCGTCAGCTCGTGACCGGCGCGCGAGAGCGCTTCGGCCATGCCACGCAGGCGGGCGGGACAACGCGCCGGATCGGCGTAAACCACGTTGCTGTCCGTGCAAACGACGGCGATACGCATGAGGGGCTCCGGGGGACACCGCGCGCGTGAAGGGCCACGTGCGCCGTTCGAACCGCTCAACAGGTGGCCTCGCGAGCGAACCTGATACCGCCCCCTCGCCCGCGGCCGACTGGTGCGCGGCGCCCGGGCTCCATTAGAGTCCGCCACGCCATGGTCATCCCCTCCAAGCCCGGTCAGCTCGATCCCGCCGCCGACGCCCGCCTGGTCGAGCGTTGCCTCCATGGTGAGGCGCGCGCCTGGGAGGCGCTGGTGCGGCGGCACGAGCGGCTGGTGTACTCGGTCGGGCGCTCGTGGCGGCTGTCCGACGAGGACATGGGCGACGTCTTCCAGGACGTGTTCGCCGCACTGGTCAAGAGCCTGCCCCGGCTGCGCGACGCCCGCACGCTGGTGCGCTGGCTGTCGGTGACCACCGAACGCATCGCGCGCGCGACCGCGCTGCGCCGCCGCCGCGAACAGTCACTCGCCATGGAAGACGAGGGCGCGCTCGACAACCTGCCCGCGGGCGGAGCGCCCATCGGCGCCGAACTGGAGTTGCTCGAAAAGCAGGCGCTGGTGCGCCTCGCCTTCGCCGGCTTGTCGGAACGCT
>JADLGX010000093.1 GCA_020849095.1 Candidatus Eiseniibacteriota bacterium | reverse complement strand
CGTTGAGCCGGCCGCCGGACGACATGCCGCCGAACACCACCGCCACGTGGTTCACGTTCGTCAGCACCATGCTGTGCGACGCGCGCGGCGTGGGACGCGTGCCGTAGAAGTTGCGGCGGTACCAGCTCGGCGCCGCGCCGCTGCTCGCGTCCGTTAGCGTGTAGCTGGTGTCCACGTAAGCGGCGCCCACCTGCCCGCCGAACGCATCCACGCGATCGAGCACGGGATCCCACGCGTAGCGCGCGCGCGACCAGCCGGCCGCGGCCGCCTGCGACGGCGCGAGCGCCGGCCACGTGGGAGTGCCCGCCAGGCCGTTGGGGCCGTCGAGCACGTAGCTCTCGGTGTTCGCCGTGCCGCAGACGTCGTCACCGCCGGTGACGATCAGGCGGTTGGTGGCGCCGTCGTACGAGACGCCCGCGAACGCGCGAGCCGACGGCGCGCTTCCCGTGGGCGCGAGCGCGGTCCACACGGGCGCGCCGCCCAGGCCGTTGGCGTTCTCGAGCGTCCACACGTCGGCGAGCGCGCCGCCGCAGGCGGTCGGCGTCGTGGTGCCGCCGAACACCATCATGCGGTTGTTCGCGGCGTCATGGGCCGCGCCGTGCCCGCTGCGGGCCGGGGGAGCGGAAGCCGGCGCCAGCGGGAGCCAGGCGGGCGTGCCGCCGAGCCCATTGGCGTTCGTCAGCACCCACGCATCGGCGAACGCGGCCGGCGTCGCGGCGCCGTCGTCACCGCCGAATACGATCATGCGGTTGGTGGCGCCGTCGTACACCGCAGTGGCGTTGGTGCGCGCCGCGGGAGGCGTGCCGGTGGTAGCGAGCGCCACCCAGGCGGGGTAGTTCGCACCGGTCGCCTTGGTGAGCACCCACACGTCGTTCTGCACGCCGCCGCTGGTCTGGCCGCCGAACACGATCATGCGGTCGGCGGTGGAGTCGTACACGGCCGTGTGCCCGTCGCGGGCGGCGGGAGGAGCGCCGTCCGGGAAGACCCGCGTCCACGTCTGGTCCTGCGCGATCAGCACCACGTCGGTGTCGCTGTAGGCGATCGTCCACAGCTGGCCGGGCCCGTAGGACAACCCGTTCACGGCGGCGAACGTGCCCGTGCGCGAGAGCGCGTCCACGATCACGTAGCGCCGTCCCGGCTGCGGGATGTAGTCGTTCGCGAGCGAGATGTTCAGCGTGCCGGCGATGGTGGCCGCGTCGCGCACAGTGAGCCGGTCGTAGCCCGTCACCGCGTCGTCGCCGCCGATCTCGATGTCGTACACGGCGGTCGCGATGTTCGGGCAGGCGCCGTTCAGCGTGAGCGTGCCCTGCGGGCTGCCGGGGCGGATGGTGCCGCGCTGGGCGAAGGTGGTGGCGCCGTTCATCGTGAGGATGCCGGCCCCCGTGAGCACGCCGGTCGTGTCGTTGGTGAACGACGCGCCCGATACCGTGACCGTCTTGCCCGCTGCCACCTGCAGCGTTCCCGCATTGCGGTGCGCGGTGGCCGCCCGATTGAGGCTGCTGGTGGCCTGGAAGTCGACCAGCCCGCGGTTGTCGAGCGTGCTGAGCAGTTGGCGCGTCCCGCCGGCGCCGGCCAGCAAGCGAACCTCGCCCGCCGGCAGGTTGTAGAACAGCTGGCCCGCCGGAACGGTCAGGGTTGCGGCGGTCGCCGCTCCCGTGGACGTCAGCTCGAGCAGCCCGTTGTTGACCATCACGCCCGAGGTCGTGAGGCTCGAGTTGACCGAGGCGGTGCCGGTGATGCGCGACGTGGAGCCAGGATACGAAGCGTAGCCGTTCGTGGTGTTCGCGTTGCGCCACTCCACCAGACCGCCTGCGCGCAGGTAGAAGACGTTGTTCCAGTCGCAGGCGTTGTTGATCAGCGTGCCGGCGGTGGCGACCACCGGGCCGGTCACGTTGCACGTGGTGAGTGTCGTCGTGCCGCCATCCACCTGCAGCGTGTCGGGACCGGCGAGGGCTGCCCCGGTGGCGGTGAAGTGCGTGAACGAAGTGGAGAGCGGCTGGCCCAGGTTGAGGGTGACGTTGGTGAAGGCGATGGACCCCGCGCCGCCGAACGTGCCGCCGTTCAGGTGAACGGGGCAGCTGCCGGTCATCGTCAGCGTGCGCCCGGTGCCCACGTCGAACGTGCCGGTATTGGTGAACGTCGAGGTGCCGGAGAGGTTCCAGGCCAGATTGCCGCCCAGCACCTGGAAGGTGCCCGAGTTGGTCGACGTGCGGTTGACGCTCGAGATGGTGCCGCCCGCGCCGTACGTGACCACGCCCTCGTTGAAGATGCCGCCGGTGATGTTGCGCACCCCTCCCGCCCCTGCGAGCGCGTGGATCACGCCGGCCGGCTGGTTGGAGAGCGTGGCGCTCAGGGTGGCGGCCGTCGCGGCGCCGACCGACGTGAGCTCGATCGTGCCCGAGTTGACCAGCACCAGCGTGGAGCTGACCGAGCTGTTGAGCGATGCCGTGCCCTGCACGCGGAACACGGAGCCGGGCGCCAGTGCGTATGTGCCGGCGGTGATGTCGTTGGCGCCGGTCCACTCGACTAGGCCGAACTGGAACATCGAGCCGGACTGCGTCGAGCTGAGCATCTGCAACGTCGCTCCCGCCTCGACGGTGGTCGGGGCCGCGATGGTGCAGTTGTTCATGGGCGTGGTCGTGCCGGCCTTGAGCGAGAGCGTCGAGGGGCCCGCGATGGTCGACGTGGTGCCGTCCAGATGCGCCATGTCCGTGGCCAGCGGGGTGTTCAGGTTGAGCGTGCTGTTGAGCAGCGCCACCGTTCCCGCGCCGCCCATGATGCCGCCGGAGTAGAAGAAGTTCTGCCCCGCGCCGCCCACGGCGCCACCCTGCAGCGTGAGGGTGCGCCCCGCGGGCACGTTGATGGTGCCGGTGGTGGTGAAGCTCGGCGTGGTGCCGGAGATGACGATGGTGTAGTTGCCCGTGGTCAGGTTGATCGTGCCGGGGTTCACGTGCGCGACGGACGCCTTGCTGGTCGTCATGGCCTGGGCGACGGTGATCGTGCCCTGGTTGTCGAGCTTGGCGTTCAGGTTGCGCGCGCCACCCGAGCCGACGAGCGACGAAATGGTGGCGCCCGCGGCGTTGACCAGCGTGCCGTTGGTCACGCTCAGGGTGGCGATGGTGGCCGCGCCCGAGGCGGTCAGCTCGATGGCGCCGTTGTTGGTGAAGCCGTTGGTGCAGGTGAGCGAGCTGTTGAGCGAGGCGGTGCCCTTGACGCGCAGCAGCGAGCCGCCGCTGGTGACGAACGGCGTCGCGCCGGTGAGCGAACTGGCGCCGGTGTACTCGACCAGGCCGTTGGTGTTGAGCGTGCCCGAGCCGTCGCAGTTGACCAGCGCAAAGGTGCCGCCGTTGTCCACGTTGACCGTGCCGTTGATGCTGCAGTTGTTCATGTTCACCGTGGTGCCGGTCTTGACCGTATAGGGCTGCGGCCCGGCGAGCGTGGCCGTGGTGCCGTCGAGCTTCGCCATGTCGGAGGCCAGCGGCGTGTTCAGGTTGAGCGTGCTGTTGAGCAGCGCCACCGTTCCCGCGCCGCCCATGGTGCCGCCGGAGTAGAAGAAGTTCTGTCCCGCGCCGCCCACCACGCCGCCCTGCAGCGTCAGGGTG
>JADLGX010000092.1 GCA_020849095.1 Candidatus Eiseniibacteriota bacterium | reverse complement strand
GGAGCCGCAGGACGCCGACGCGAGGATTCTGTCGGGACTCCGTGCGGTGACGGCCGAGCTGAAACGGCAGGACGTGGCCATCGACGTGCGGACGGAGTTGACGGGCAAGAAGTCGCAGGCGGGCTCGCTCGAGGAGCTGCTGGCGTGGAGCAAGGCGGTGCCGGGGGTGCATCCCTGCATCGATTTTTCGCACCAGTACGCGCGCGAGCTGGGAACGCACAACACCTACGAACATTTCGCGGCCACGCTGACCGCGATCGAACATACGCTGGGGCGCGCGGCGCTGGACCGGCTGCACGTGCACATCTCGGGAATCCAGTACGGACCCAAGGGCGAGCGGAAGCACGAGCCTCTGCTCGAAACCGCGTTCAACTGGAAGGACCTGCTCAGGGCCCTCAAGGACCTGAACGTCTCGGGGTGGGTGGTGAGCGAATCGCCGGAAATGGAAGACGACGCGCTGCTGCTCCAGAAGACCTATCGGAGGCTCCAGTGAACGCGGGACGCGAAACGGCTCCGGTCGTCGTCGTGGGCGCGGGTTGCATCGGCGCGGCGATCGCCTATCACCTGTCTCGGCGCGGCATCAAGGGTGTGGCGGTGCTCGAGCGCGAGAAGTTCGCCGGCACCGGCTCCACCGCCAAGGCGGCGGGCGGCATCCGCCAGCAGTTCTCGTCCACCGTCAACGTGCAGCTGAGCAAGCTGTCGGTCGAGCACTTCCTGCGCTTTCCCGAGGAGATGGGCACGGGGCAGGTGTTCTGGCCCGTCGGCTACCTGTTCCTGCTCTCGGATCCGGCGCAGTGGGCGGCGTTCCAGGCGCAGGCCGAAATGCAGCGCGCGCTCGGGTTGCCGGTCACCACGCTGACTCCTTCCGGCGCGTCGGAGATCGTCCCCGAGGTGAGCATGGACGGTGTGCTCGGCGGCACGTTCTGCTCCACCGACGGCCTCGGCGACCCGCACATGGTCACGCAGGGCTACGAGTCCCGCGCCCGCGAACTGGGCGCGAAGTTCCACTTCGAGCGCCCGGCGACCGGCCTGATCCGGGACGGCGAGAAGGTCGTGGGGGTGCACACCGCGCAGGGCGACATCCACACGCCGCTCGTCATCAACGCCGCCGGGCCCCACGCCGCCGAGATCGCGCGCTGGGCCGGCGTGGACCTGCCCGTGCTGCCGTACCGCCGCCACTGCTTCATCACCCAGCCGCTGCCGTGGGTGCACGAGAAGCTGCCGATGATCGTGGACATGCACTCGGGCGTGTACATGCACCGTGAGAGCGGCGGCATGCTGCTGGGCCTGGCCGACAAGGACGAGCCCACGAGCTTCGACACGAGCGTCAACTGGGACTTCCTCGAGCAGGTGGTGGGCCCCGCCATGGAGCGCGTGCCCGGGCTCGAGGTGGCCGAGATCAAGACGGGCTGGGCGGGGCTGTACGAGACCACGCCCGACCACAACGCCGTGCTCGGCCCGGTCACCGGCGTGCCCGGCCTGATGCTCGCCAACGGCTTCAGCGGGCACGGGTTCATGCAGGCGCCGGGCGTGGGCCAGCTGATCGCCGAGTGGGTGGTGGACGGCAAGCCCAGCCTGGACCTGAGCGGGCTGTCGCACGACCGCTTCCGCGACGGACGCGTGGTGGTCGAGGCCAACGTCATCTGATGCCGATCGAGAACCGCACGCTGCAGCTGGGCCCGCTCGGCAACAACACCTACGTGCTGACCTGCCCGGTCACGCGCGAGACGGCGGTGCTCGACGTGGGCTTCGAGCCCGAGGCGGTCATCGACCTCGTGCGCCGCGAGAAGCTCCACGTCACCTGGCTGCTCGGCACGCACGCGCACTACGACCACGTGGCCGGCATGCTCACGGTGCAGCAGGCGGTGAGCGGCGTGTACGCGCTGCATCCGCTCGACCGGCCGCTGCTCTCCACCGTGAAGCAGCAGGGCTCGATGTTCGGCTTTCCGCCGGCGGAAGTGCCCGAGATCGGGCACGAGCTCTCGGACGGCGAGATCGTCCGCGTGGGCGAGCAGGAGCTCGAGGTGCTCTTCACGCCCGGCCATGCGCCCGGGCACTGCGCGTTCCGCCATGGTGAGACCGTGTGGGTGGGGGATGTGCTCTTTCGCGAGTCGGTCGGGCGCACCGACCTGCCCTTCGGCGACCACGAGACGCTGGTGCGCTCGATCCACACGAAGCTGTTTCCGCTCGACGACCGCGTGCGCTGCCTGACCGGGCACGGACCCGCCACCACGATCGGGCACGAGAAGCGCTTCAATCCGTACGTGGGCGCCGGGACGATGCCGCGATGAGCGAACGCCACCGCGACTTTCCGTCCGCGCTGCGCCTGCACCCGACCGCGTTCGTGGCGCCGGGCGCCATCGTGGTGGGTGAGGTCGCGCTCGGCGCGCGCAGCAGCGTCTGGTTCAACACCGTGGCGCGCGGCGACTCCGAACGCATCGAGATCGGCGACGACACCAACATCCAGGACAACTCGGTCGTGCACGTGGACGAGGGGCAGCCGGCCATCGTGGGCTGCCGCGTCACCGTGGGGCACCGCGCCATCGTCCACGGCTGCGTGATCGAGGACGACGTGCTGATCGGCATGGGCGCCGTGGTGCTCTCCGGCGCGCGCATCGGCACGGGCTCGCTCGTTGGAGCGGGCGCGCTGGTCAAGGAAGGGCAGGTGATCCCGCCCGGCTCACTGGCGCTGGGTTCTCCCGCGCGCGTGATCGGCCCGGTGAACGAGGCACACACGCTCGCCATTGCGGTCGGCGCCAAGCACTACGCCGAGCTCGCGCAGGCGTACCAGAAGCGCGGCATCGAGGCCGTGCGCACGCATTCCTCGCAGCACCTGCCGCGCTCGGGCGATTCGATGACGTGGCTCGAGTGGGAGCAGCGCCTGGACGCGCTGCGCGCCGGTCCCGCGTGGGTGGCGGCGCAGCTGACGAGCGCCGGGGCGGTGGCGTGCGCGCGCCGGCCGGCGCCTGAGCGCTGGAGCGCGGCCGAGGTGGTCGCGCACCTGCGCGACGTGGATTTGCAGATCATGGGACCGCGGCTGGAGCAGGTGCTGGCCGAGGAGTTCCCGGCGGTGGCGGTGGTTTCTCTCGGTGATCCGGGCGAGCCCGGCGAGTCGCCGGCCGAGGCGCTCGCGTCGTTCACCGCGATGCGGTCATCGGTAATGAAACGGCTCGATTCGCTGCGCGCCGCCGACTGGCGCCGGCCGTTCGTCCACGCCCGGCTCGGCCCGCTCACGCTGGCCGACCACGTCCGCATGTGGAGCGAGCACGACCTGTCGCACCGCGGCCAGATGCGCGACGCGCTGGGGGCGGCGTGATCCTGGTGACGCCCGGACCGGGCGAGGGCGCCGCCGGACGTGTGGTGGCCGCCATGGCGGCGCTCGGGCATCAGGTGACGCCGGCTGATGCTCTCGCGCGAGGCGACGAGCCGGTGACGCTGGTGGTTCACGACGGGCCTTTCATTTTCAACTTCGCCGCCACGGTCGCCTCGCTCGGCCGCCGGCCGTTTCGCGTTCTCATGCTGTCCCGCCTCGGCGCGCACCCCGACGCGCGCGCGGCATCGCTGCAGCGGCTGTGGCGGCTCGAGGAGCACGTGCGTGGCGGCGGCGCGCCCACGCTCACGCTGCGGCTGGCGCCGGTGCTCGGTCCCGACACGCCGCTCTGGAACAAGCTGCGCACCCAGCCCTCGCTGCCGCGCGGCGGCCGCACGCAGCTCAATCCCGTCGCCGAGTGCGACGTGATCGAGACGGTCTCGCGCGCGCTGGCGGACGGCACGCCGTGGAGCGGCTGGTACGAAGTCGCCGGCCCGCGCGTCTGGACACTGGCCGAACTCCGGATGCTGGCCGCCGGAGGCGGCTCGGGAGGTGTCCCAGGAGCCTGGGAACCCGCGAAAGAGGAAATGCTCGAACACCGGCTGGCCGAGAGCGGGCCGTGGTGCGAGCGGTTCGCCCTCACGCCCACGGCCATCGAGGACGCCGTCGGCCAGGAGGTGCGCACGTGAGCATCCGCAAGGTTCCCCTGCCGCTCGCTGCCGCGAGGGCGAAGCCCGACGAAAAGCACGCCGGCCGGAGGCCGGCACTGAGCGTCGTCCAGAAAGGCTCGCACCACTCCCATCACGCGCCGCGCACCATCGGCTGCGCCATCGTCACGGTGAGCGACACGCGCAAGGCGCACGACGACCAGAGCGGCGCGCGCGCGCACGAGCTGCTCGAGCGTGCAGGGCACGAGGTGGTGCGGCGCGCCTGGGTGCGCGACGACATCGCCGCCATCCGCAAGGCGGTGCGCGCGGCGCTCAAGCTGCCCGCCGTGGACGTGGTGATCGTCACGGGCGGCACGGGGCTGGCCAAGCGCGACGTGACGCCCGAGGCGCTCGCGCCGCTCTTCCAGCGCGAGCTGCCCGGGTTCGGCGAGCTGTTCCGCGCCCGCTCCGTGGCGCAGGTCGGCGCGGCGGCGTGGCTGTCGCGAGCCGCCGCCGGCGAGGCCGCGGGCCGCCTGCTGGTGGTGCTTCCCGGTTCGACCCCGGCGGTCGAACTGGCGCTCGAAGAACTCTTGTTGCCCGAGTTGGCGCATGCCGTGCGCCTGCTGGGGAGATTCCAACCCGGAGAATAGGCATGTCGATCAAGGCCGACCGCTGGATCCGCAGGATGTGCCAGGAGCACCGCATGATCGAGCCCTTCACCGAGAAGCTCGTCCGCAAGGACGTGATCTCGTACGGGCTGTCGTCGTACGGCTACGACGTGCGGGTGGCCAACGAGTTCAAGATCTTCACCAACGTGAACTCGACCGTGCTGGACCCCAAGAACATCGACCCGCGCAACATGGTGGACTTCACGGGCGACGTCTGCATCGTGCCGCCCAACTCGTTCGCGCTCGCGCGCACGGTCGAGTACTTCCGCGTGCCGCGCAACGTGCTGTGCGTGTGCGT
>JADLGX010000091.1 GCA_020849095.1 Candidatus Eiseniibacteriota bacterium | reverse complement strand
GCGCGCGAGTCGCTCGAGACGCCCGGCGAGAGTGGCGCGCGCGGCGCGCACCCGGTGGGCCGCTGGTTGTCGCGCATGCTCGGCTGGGGCAAGCGCGAGCCGCAGCCGGCCGCGCCTTCGCCGGCGCCGGAATCCGAAGCCACGCCGCTGTCCACCTACGATTCGCTGCTCTCCGAATCCGTCGCGCCCCCCGAGCCGGCGCACGAGCAGACCCACCTCGAACTGAGCAGCGAGGAAGAAGCCACGTCGCTCGCCGACCTGTCGCCTTTCGAGTTCACGCCCGAGCAGAGCGAGTTCGCCACCGAGTACGCGACGGGCTTCGAGCCGGTCGCCCAGGCGCCCGTGGCGGAGAGCGAGTCCCCTTCACTCGAGCCGGATCCGCAGCCCGAACTGGTCGAGCCGTTCGTGGCGGCCGCGCCGGAGAGGGTTTCCGGACTCCAGGCCGCCGGTCTGGCCGACGTGCTCGGCGCGTCCTTCCTGCCGCCCGCGGCCGAACCGGAACCCGAGCCCGAACCCGAGCCGCCCGCATTCACGCATCACGACCTGTTGCGCGCGCTGAGCGAGTCGCCGCTCGCCGCCGCCACGGCCGAGCCATCCGCCGTCTCCGAGCCCGCACCTCCGACGCTCGTGGTGGGAGAGCTGCGCGTGGATCGCGAGCCGGTCGGCGCCGCGGAGGACTTCGCGATCCCGCCCGTGCCCGGCATGGCCGCGCCGCCGGTGCCGGTGAACGAGCCGATCGCCGCTCCGCCGATGCTGCACGTGAATCTGACGCCCTACACTCCGGAGCCGCTCGTCGCTCCCGTGACGGCCGCCGCTTCCGAGCCGGTGGCTTCGCCGCTGCCTCCGTCGCTCCAGCCGCCGCCGTCGCCGCCGACGCTGCGCGTTCCCGAGACTCCGCCCGTCCTGCACGTGAGCGTTCCCGAGGCCGCCGCGCCTCCGGTGCTGCGCGTGGAACTCCCGGGCGAGACGCCGGCCGGTCCGCCCGTGCTGCGCGTCGAGCCCCTGCCCGCGCCGCCGCCGGTCATCGTGCCGACGCCGCCCGTCTCTCCGGTCGCCCCGGCCGCCGGATTCGCGCCCACGTTCGAGCCGCAGCCCGAGAGCGCGAACGCCGAAGGCGCCGAAGCTCCGGCCGCGCCGCCGCGGCTGCCGTTCCCGGCGTTCGACGAACTGCGCCTGGAGTCCCGGCCGTGGTACCGCCGCCCGCAGGTGCTCGGCGCCATCGTCGTGGCGCTGTTCGGCGCCGGCTGGCTGCTGGGCGCGCTCGCCACGCCGCGCAACGACGAGCCCAACGCGTTCACTCGGCTGATGCGCGCGATCGGCCTGGGCGGAGCGCGCTACGAAGTGGCCGTGGACAGCTCGCCGACCGGCGCCTGGATCGCGGTGGACGGCAAGGACGTCGCCAAGCGCACGCCCGCGAAGCTCGAGCTCAAGCCCGGCAAGCACGTGCTCACGCTCACGCTGCCCGAGCTGGGCGCCGCCACCGTCGAGGTGAGCGGCCGCCAGGGCGAGACGGTGAAGATCGATCCTTCGCTCAACGGTTCGCTCGAGATCCTGCCCGCCGATCCGACGGTTCCCATCTCGGTTTCGCTCGACGGCCGGCCGCAGGGCTACGCGCCGATCACCGTGGAGTCGCTCGCGCCCGGCCTGCACGAGGTGCAGTTCAGCGGGCCCGGCATGGCGCCGTGGGCGCAGACCATCCAGGTGGGAGTGCGCAAGACCGAGCAACTGCTCGCCCGCCCCATGACCGCTCCGGGCACCGGCGTGCTGCAGGTCCAGGCCACGCTCAACGACGAGACCGGCTCTTCGCCGCTGTCGGGCGCGCAGGTGTTCGTGGACGGCGAGTCCCGCGGGGCCACGCCGCTGTCGCTCGAGCTGGCGCGCGGGCCGCACAGCATTCGCGTCGTCTGGCACGGCGAGACGGCGCCCGTCCAGGTGATCGACCTGCCGGGCGGCAACCAGCGCTTCGCCTCGTTCTCGTTCGGGCTCGACACGCCGACGCCGCAGATCACGGTGCCCGTTTCCGCCCGCACCATGTCCGCGTCGCAGACCAACATGATCTCGGCTTCGTTCTCGCAGCTGAGCGCGCGCGACGTCCGCGAGGCGTGGCTGCACGTGCGCACGGCCGAAGGATTGTGGCGGCGCTACGCCATGACGCCGGTGACGGGTTCGGGCGTGACCATGATGGCCGCGGTGTTCCCGCCGGGCATGTTTGACTCGAGCGGCCGCGCGGTCTGGTACGTGAGCGCGACCAGCGCGCAGGGGGACGAGTACTTCTCCGAGATGCAGCCCGCCTACCTGGAGGGCGCGCGTTCCGCCAAGCCGGCCAAGCCGGCAGCGCCCAAGCCGGCCGAGACTCCTTAGCCCACCGCACCTTTCGTCGGCGGCCTCGTCCACACCGTGGACGGGGCCGTCGCGCTTATCGGCGCGCAAGGCGCTGCGCCGCAGCGCGCGCGCGTTCGCGGCCGCGGGCACGCTCGCTGCGTGGCGCCACGTCATGGGAGGAAGGGCGGCCGTCGCGCCGGCGCTGCTGTTGTGGGCCGGGCTGTTGTGGGGCGCGGGCGCAAGCGTGCCCGCCGCCGGCCTGGCGCTGGCCGCGGCCTGCGCCTGCGCGTGGCTCGCGTTCCTCGCGCCGCCGCGGACGGGCGCCGTCCTGCTGCTGGCGTGCGCGCTCGCCGCCGGGTGCGCGCGGGGCGGGGCACGCGAGGCGCGGCAGCGGGCGCTGGCGGCGCGCGCGCCGGCCGTGGCCACGCTCGCGCGGTTCGAGGGCGTCGTGGACGAACCGCCGCGGCTGGAGTCCGGCGACGCCGTGGCGCACGTACGCGTGACCGCCGGCGCGTCGCTGCCGCTGGGCGGGCGCGTGCGGTTGCGCCTGCCCGAAGGCGCGGCGTGCGAATGGGGCGACACGCTGGTCACGCTGGCGCGACTCGAGCCCTTCGAGCCGCCGCGCAATCCCGGCGGATTCGACGCCCGTGCGGCCGCCTCGGCGGCGGGACTGCTGCTGCACGGGCGCGCGTTCACCGTGCGCGCGATCCCGGCGCGCGGCGCCGCGCGCCTGCCCGTGGCCATGGCGATGGGCGCGCGCCGCGCCATGGAGCGCGCGCTCGCGCGCACGTTGTCGGCGCGCGCGCGCGAGCTGGCCGCGCCGCTGCTCTTTGGCGATCGCAGCGCGATGAGTCCCGAGATGGACGCGCGCCTGCGCGGCTCGGGGCTGGTGCACCTGCTGGCGCTGTCCGGGCTGCACGTGGCGTGGTTCGCCGCGGTCGCGCGCGGCGCCTGCGCGCTGCTGGGCGGCGGACGCGTCGCGCGCGCGCTGGCCGGAGCGCTCTGCGCGCTCGTGTACGCGCTGCTCGCCGGGCCGCTGCCCTCGCTCATGCGCGCGGTCGCGGGCGAGTGGTCGGCGGCGCACGCGCGTCTGACCCAGCGTGCGGGGGATCCGGTGCAGGCGCTGGCGGTGGCCGCGTTCGCGCTGCTCGCGTGGCGGCCGGGCTGGGCGCACGACCTGGGCTTTCAGCTGTCGTGCGCCGCCACGCTCGGGCTGGTCACGCTGGCATCACCCTTCGCGGCGCCGTTCGCGCGCTGGCCCGCCGCGCACGCGGTGGCGCGGCCGCTCGCGACCACGCTCGCCGCCCAGGCGGTGGCGCTGCCGCTGCTGCTCGCGCGCTTTCACGCGCTGCCGTGGACGGGGATCGCCGCCAATCTCGTGGCGGTGCCGATCTGCGAACTGCTGCTGGCCGCCGCGTGGCTGGGCGGCGCGCTGGAAGCGCTCGGGCCCGGAGCGGGCCGCGTGTGGCTGAACGCCTGT
>JADLGX010000090.1 GCA_020849095.1 Candidatus Eiseniibacteriota bacterium | reverse complement strand
GCCTTGGCCGCCACGTTCATGCCGATCGACGAGTCGCCGGGCGAGCTGGTGTAGATGGGCACGCCGAACTCGTACGCGGCCGCCAGCAGCGAGCGGCGCTTGAGCCCCAGCTTGTCCTCGCGCGCGCGCAGGTACTTGCCGCACAGCCAGTGGAACTCGGCGCTGCTCATGGCGCGCTGGAACTCGGGACCCGAGATGATTTCGCGGAAGAACGCGTCGGTGTTCAGCAGCACGTCGTAGTCGAAGAAGATGTCGTAGATGCGCACGACGCCTTCTTCGCGCAGCTCCACGTCGTCCACCGCGAAGGTGCCCTGGTGCATGGGCAGGTCGAGCCCGAAATGGGCGTCGTGGTACAGGTTGGCGCCGGTGGACACGATCCAGTCCACGAACCCGGCTTCCATGAGCGGAATGATCGCGCTCATGCCCAGCCCCGCGGGGGTCAGCGCGCCCGTCAGCGACAGCGCCACGGTCACGTCGTCCTGCAGCATGCGCTCGACCAGCAGCCGGCCGCCTTCGCGCAGGCGCGCGCCGTTGTACGCCATGAACGCCTGGTCGATCAGGTCGGCCGCGCTCTCCTTGCCGGTGATGGCGGGAGGTGCGATGCGCTTGCCGCCGAAATAGCGGTGCGAGGGCTTGGGGGGCTGGCTCATGGGTACACCTCGGTAGGGTCGTGGCCGGAGGAGAACGGAAGTGCGGCGGAAGATAACCGCCGCGGGGCCGCGCGCAAAAACGGCGCGGCGCGCCCGGTCAGCGCGGGGTGCGCAGGACGGGTTGGTCGTCGTCGTCGGAGCCGGCGACCAGGTCGGGGCGCAGCGCGGCGCCCACGTCGAGCATGCCGGCGCCCAGCTTGCCGTGCTGCGACGGCTTGGGCTCGCGCAGCGGACTGGCGGACGCCGACAGCCGCGCCTGCACCTGTGTGGGCGTCCACTGCGGATGCACCGACAGCAGCAGCGCCGCGGTTCCGCTCGCCCACGGAGCGGCCATCGACGTGCCCGTCCACAGCCGGTAGCGGTTGCCCGGGTACGAACTGCGAATGGCGACGCCGGGCGCGACCAGGTCCACGAACGGGCCGTAGGACGTGAAGTCCGTCGGGCGCGAGTCGCAGTCGGCCGCGGCGACGGCAAAGGCGCGCCGCGAACGGGCGGGATATTCGGTCGGATTGTCGGTGCCGCGGTTGCCGGCGGCGGCCACGACGAGCACGCCCTCTTCCTCGGCTTCCTCGAGCGCTTCCTCGATCGCGTGACTCGTGGCCGTGGTGCCGAGGCTCAGGTTGATCACGCGGGCGCCGTTGTCCACCGCCCAGCGGATGCCGGCTGCCACGCCGAGCACGTCGCCGCGGCCGTCGGCGTCGAGCACACGGCCGATCATCAGTTCCACGTTGGGCGCGGCCACTGCGACGATCCCCGCCACGTGCGTGCCGTGTCCCCAGGCTTCATCGGCCTCACCGCTGGAATCGTTGTCGAGCCCGTCCGTCAGGTCGATCGCCCCGGTGTTGGAGGGATCGAGAAAGTCGGCCGTGGTCACGATACGCCCGGCGAGCAGCGGGTGGGTGGGGTCCACGCCGGTGTCGAGCACCGCCACGCGCACGCCGTTGCCCATGCTGGCCGCCTGCGCGCCCGCCACGCCGAGCACGGTCGCCGCCGGCTGCTCGAGCGTGTTCTGCAGCGTGGGCAGGCCGTCGTCGAACGCCCAGCTCTTCTGGTGGGCTTCCACGACGGAAAGGGTCTGGTTGGCCTCGACCGAAAGCACGCGCGGGTCCGCCTCGAGCGCCACGCGCAGGTCGTCGGAGTCTCCGCTCGTCGCGACCAGCGCCGCGAGCCGCGAGTCGCCGCCCTCAAGCACTTCGGCCCCATGCGCGCTGGCGACATCCTTGGCGCGAATGCCGGGCGCCAGCAGCACGATGGCCTCGGCGGAAAGCGCCCGTGCCGCCAGCCGCGGTGCCGTGATCGCGCGCGGCCGCGCGGCGCTCGCCTGGGTGGGCAACTGGCGCGCGCACGACACCACCGTCAGCAGCCCCACGAGGAGTGCGAGGGCGGCAGCGGCGGACAGGGGACGGCGCGGGGCCGTCGGGACTTGGCGAGGGGCGAAAGTCACGGCCCGCACTCTAGCCGAACCGGCGGGCGATGTTGAGCGATATGCCACTCGCATTGAGGCATTCATGTTCGCCCGGGTGGGGCCGTCCAGAAGTGGGCCATATGCCCGCGAAATGCCCTTTCTCGGCGCCAGCGGCGCGCCAGGGTCGCCGGCGTGACCGCGGTGGGCGACTTCTTGGCTCAGGATGCTGCCGCCAGCGCGAACGTCATGAGCGCGGCGAGGAACAGGCGAACGATCAGGAGGCGCGAAGAGGGATGTGGCTTGGGTGCTTGTTTCGTGTGTCAGTGGGACCGTGGCGCGACGGTCGGCTCGCTCAGCGCGGGCGGATCAACCGCTCGGGCGTGTCGGGCGAGCCCTCGATGCCCGGAGCGTAATCCACCATCAGGGCGGCTGCGGCATCGAGCATTCCCTCGCCCATGTTGTCGTGCTGCGCGGGGCTCAGGCCGTACAGATGCGAGGCTGTGGCGCCCATGCGGGCCATCACCTGCTCCGGCGTCCACATGGGATGAATCGCCAGCAGCAGCGCGGCCGTGCCCGCCACGAACGGGGCCGACATGGACGTGCCGCTCCACAGCCGGTACGCGCTGCCCGGGTAGGCGCTGCGCACCGCCACTCCGGGCGCGGCCAGCGCCACGAAGCTGCCGAACGACGTGAACTCGGCCGGGTGCGCCGTGGCATCGGAGGCTGCCACCGCGACGGCGTGGCTCGAACGCGCCGGATACTCGCGCGGGTCGGCGGCGCCCCAGTTGCCGGCGGACGCGACCACGGTGACTCCGCGGTGCTCCGCATACTCGAGCGCGTCGTGGATGGAGCTGCTGTGGTCGAGCGTGCCCAGGCTGAGGTTGATCACACGCGCGCCGTTGCGCACCGCCCAGCGGATGCCGGCCGCCACGGCGAGCACGTCGCCCTGGCCGTCGGCGTCGAGCACGCGGCCCACCAGTAGCTGCGCGCCGGGCGCGGTCAGCATGACGATGCCGGCCACGTGCGTGCCATGCCCGAAGGACTCGTCGATCGCGTCGTTGGCGTTGTTGTCCACACCGTCGGCCATGTCGAGCGCGGCCGTGTTGGCGGGGTTCAGGAAGTCGGCGCTGGCCACGATGCGGCCGGCGAACATGGGGTGGGACGGGTCGATGCCGGTGTCGAGCACGGCCACGCGGACGCCGCCGCCGATGCTCACGCGGTGCGCGTCGGCGAGCCCGATCGCCTCGGCGGCCGGCTGCGCGACCGTGGTCTGCAGCGTGCCGACGCCGTCGTCGAACGCGAAGCTCTTCTGCCGGGTCTCGGCCGGAATGATCG
>JADLGX010000089.1 GCA_020849095.1 Candidatus Eiseniibacteriota bacterium | reverse complement strand
GTCCACCGACGTGCGCGGGCCGTACCACGGCACCGGCTTGCCGCGCTCGTACACGCCCAGGTCGGGCGCCGCGCCCATGAAGCCGTCGTTGATGTTGGCCAGCACCTGGCCGCGGTCGGCCGCCACGCTGGTGGGCGAGAGCTGCAGGTCGAAGTCGGTGGGTGCGTACGGCGGCCCGTAGCCCTGCGTGGGCTCCCAGTCGGCGTTGGCGGGCCACACGCCCTGCACGAACACGCCGAGCGTCACCTCGATGCCGTGCTGCTCCATGCCCGCGCCCGCGTAGAACGCCGGCAGGCTCGAGTACGCGGTGCCGTTGTACTTGACGATGTTGTTCTGCTGGCGGTTGTAGCCGTTGTAGTCCAGGTCGCCGCGCGTGCCGCCCGGAATGTAGAGCGTGTACATGTTGGCGCGCGCGCCGAGCAGCAGGTTGTTGCGGTTCTTGACCGAGTGCCACAGCCCGCTCTCGTACCAGCCCGACTTGGAGCCCACCTGCGTGTTGTGGAACGCCAGCATGCCGCTGGTCTCCTGCGGGTCGGCCGCGCCGAAGTACGCCGTCTCCTGGTGGTACTTGAACGGGTCGATGCGCGTGTTGAACAGCTCGTTGAACAGCATGTAGCACGGCCCGCCGAAACTGGGCTGCACGCTGAGCGCGCAACCCGAGTTGAGGAACCGGTTGCGGTACACGCGGATGTTCTGGTGGGTGGCGTCGGTCTGGCAGGCGTCGTCGCTGGCGCGATCGATGACGTTGTTGTGGATGTCCACGTTGAACGTGCTGCGCACGGTGCCGTCGCCGCCGCCCACGTTGATGCCGTCCCACGACTCGAAGATGCGGTTGTAGCAGATGACCGTGCCGTCGCCCGTGACCTCGATGCCGTAGCCGCCCGTGCCGTACGCGCCCGTGCGCCCGATGCCCGCCCAGTCGCCGGTCATGTTGATCGTGTTGTCGGCGATGAACAGGTCGTGCGTGTTGGTGCCCAGGATGCCCTTGATGGTCAGCGGCTGGCGCACCGGTTCGATGGTGCAGCCGCGGATGGACACGCCAGTGCTGCCCGTGACGTTGACCGGGCGCAGGCAGTTGACCAGCTTGAGGTTTTCGAGGAACACGTACTGGCGGCCCGTGAGGTCCACGCAGTGCGAGCCGCCCGAGACGCCGCCGCCCTCGTCGAGGATGACCGTGGCCGCGCTGGCGCCGCGATACACGATGGGGTTGGCCGCGGTGCCGTTGACCGTGGGAGTGAACTTGCCCGCGTACGTGCCCGGCTGCAGCAGGAACAGGTCGTTGGGCGCCGCCGCCGCGTTGGCCGCCGCCAGTCCGCGGAACGGATCGGCCAGCGTGCCCGTGCCGCCGCCCGTGCCCGGCGTGACGTAGCGCACGCGCGCGTTGCCGTTGGCCACGGGCTCGGAGCGCGTGGTGACCGACACGGTCTGCTGCGCGCTGCCGCCGTCGGCGTCCGACAGCGTGAGGCGCAGTTCGTAGGTGGTGGCGGGCTGCAGGAAGAACACGCTGCCCGCGAGCTGGTTGCCCGGGTCCTCACCGTGGTGCCACAGCCCGGTGTCGAGCCTCCACAGCGGCTGCGCGCTGTTCCACGCCGTGTCGCCCTGACGGCGGTACTCGGTCGTGACCACGCAGTTGAAGTTGTCGTCGCCCGTGATGGCCCACTGGACGCCCGCGCTCTGGATGGTGGCGTACGCGGTGATCGCGCCGGCCACGGTGGAGTTGGCGGCGTCGGCGGGGCGCGCGAGGAGCGCGAGCAGAGCGAGGCTCGTGAGCAGGAGGCGAAGGAAGGCTGGGGGTCGTGGCATGCGTCACCCTCGGGACAGGTTCGGGCGCCGGGCGCCTGGCTGGGCTATCGGCATGGAATGGCCGCCATTTGAGGAGCGCGGATGGACGCGGTCCCGGTGGCGCTGGGTCTTTTCGCGTGCGGTTTTGCGTTCTGCGGCGTTGAGGAGGTGCAGCCCCGCCCCGCGACGCCCCTCTCGACGCCGAGGCCCCTCGTGACCCTGATACACCTGATGTCGCTTCTCGTCGCACCCGTTCTGGTGGCCCTGGTGCTTCTGGCCCCCGCTCGCAAGAAGTGAACGGGCGAGGTCCCACCTTGCGCTGAAAGCGGTTTCAGCATGTCAGCGATCGGCCATCCGGTTTGCCGCCGTCCTGCCAGAACCGGCCGGCTCCTGTCAGGCTGGCCGACTCCCGCGGGAGTGCACACAACGCGTTGACCGGCGGCGGGCTCCGGCAATCGTCCGCCCGCCCGGCCGTTCGACCGAACATCGCTCGGTATTCTCCCTCCAAAGCCGCGCCTGCTTTTGAGCTACACGCGCTCGCCTGCGGGAGTAGGATGCGCCCGGAGCGCTTTGGCTCCCTCGCGTCCGGGATCCCGTCCGCCCTGGCGCGAGTGGCTCATCCATTGCTGCTTGTCGGGGCCCCTGTGTGGGCCCGCGAAAGGAGCGATTTATGAGTGGAATGGACGTGGCTGTGGGCACTCCTGCGAAAAACAAAACCATGAGCGCTAAGGATTACGTCTCCTCCGTCATTGACGGTGTCATCGCCAAGAATCCCGCCGAGCCGGAGTTTCACCAGGCGACCCGCGAAGTGCTGGGTTCGCTGGTGCCGGTTCTGGATCGCCATCCCGAGTACAAGGCCGCGCGGCTGCTCGAGCGCATCGTCGAGCCCGAGCGTGTGATCATGTTCCGTGTTCCGTGGCAGGACGACCGGGGCGAAGTCCAGGTCAACCGCGGTTTCCGGATCGAAATGAACAGCGCGATCGGCCCCTACAAGGGCGGTCTGCGGTTCCACCCGTCGGTCAATCTGGGCATCCTCAAGTTCCTCGCCTTCGAGCAGGTGTTCAAGAACTCGCTCACCACGCTGCCCATGGGCGGCGGCAAGGGCGGTTCGGACTTCGACCCGAAGGGCAAGAGCGACAACGAAGTGATGCGCTTCACGCAGAGCTTCATGACCGAGCTGTTCCGGCACATCGGTCCGGACACCGACGTTCCCGCCGGCGACATCGGCGTGGGCGGCCGTGAGATCGGCTTCCTGTTCGGTCAGTACAAGCGCCTTCGCAACGAGTTCACGGGCGTGCTCACCGGTAAGGGCCTCGGATGGGGCGGTTCGCTGATCCGTCCGGAAGCCACCGGCTACGGCACCGTGTACTTCGCCGCCGAAATGCTGAAGGCCCAGGGCAAGAGCCTCGAAGGCAAGACCTGCCTGGTGTCGGGCAGCGGCAACGTGTCCCAGTACACCGTCGAGAAGATTCTCGATCTCGGTGGCAAGCCCATCACGCTGTCGGACAGCGCCGGCATGATTCACGACTCCGCCGGTATCGACCGCGAGAAGCTCGCCTACGTCATGGACCTGAAGAACGCGCGTCGCGGCCGCATCAGCGAGTACGCGGACAAGTTCAAGACGGCGAAGTACGTGGCGGTGGACTCCAAGCTGGACTTCAACCCGCTGTGGGACGTGAAGGCCGACTGTGCGTTCCCGAGCGCCACGCAGAACGAGATCAACGCCAAGGACGCCGCCAACATGATGAAGAATGGCGTGTCGCTGGTGGCCGAGGGCGCCAACATGCCTTCGACGCTGGACGCCATCAAGATCTACCTGGACGCCGGCATTCTGTACGGACCGGCCAAGGCGGCGAACGCGGGTGGTGTGGCCACGTCGGGTCTCGAAATGTCGCAGAACAGCATGCGGCTTTCGTGGACGCGCGAGGAAGTGGACCAGCGCCTGCACAACATCATGATCGCGATTCACAGCAACTGCTTCCAGACCGCCGAGAAGTACGGCACGCCGGGCAACTACCTGAACGGCGCCAACATCGGTGGGTTCTTGAAGGTCGCGAACGCGATGATGGATCAGGGCCTCGTCTAGAAGCACTGACCAGGTCGCGTGCAGGGAAGTGCGAACGCGGGGCGGACGCCGAGAGGCGGACGCCCCGCGGTGCATTTGGGGCGGTGGGCTGGCGTGGGGCTAAAGCTAGGGTAGTCATTGACCGATGTACGCCAATGGGCGTACATTTCGGCATGCGCAAGCGCAGGGAGGGGTTCCGCGAGGCACGGGCCCGGCTGATCCGGGCGCTGGAGACGGGGCGGTTCAACTTCGAGGGCGACGAGGTTCGTGAAGGAAAGAACCTCCTGCAGTCGGGCGAGGTCAGCATCGAGTTCGTGATCGCGCTGTTGAGTTCATGCCGCGGAACCGAGCACACCACCAGCCCGCATCACTTCGTCCCGTCGAGCAGTTGCCACATCTTCAAGCCGGTCACGAAGCGTGTTCGGTGGTACATCAAGTGCTACTTCCTGGACGCGGACACCATCTTGATCAGCGTCCACATCGCGGAGCACTGAAATGAAGCAAGTCCTGAAGGAGCACGATACCGGCGCGGCGCTATGTCGGACGTGCCGCAAGCAGACTAAGACGACCTACCTCTATCGCGACTTCAGCCTGACCACGCCGAAGCTCCGCGTGAGACGTGTTCTTGTCGGTGTGTGCGACGTTTGCCAGCGAACGCTGACGGTACCGTGGCAGTCGAACGAGCGCATCCAAGCGACGGTGCGTGCCGCACGGGCACGCACCGAAACGTCGGGCCGGATCGAGGCGCGCGTGCCGAGCGACCTGTACGAGCGCCTACGTTTGATTGCCGCCCGGCTCGAGGCGCGCGACGAGGCCTTTGCCCATGTGATGCTGCGCTTCTACCTGAGCCAGCTTTCCCGAAGCGCCAAGTTTGCCGGGCGGGTGCGCCGGCTGAGCGTGGTGCGGGAGGGGAGCCGCGCGAGCCAACGCGTGTCGCTCAGGGTGTCGGGCAAG
Organism: Candidatus Eiseniibacteriota bacterium; assembly: GCA_020849095.1. Classification (GTDB taxonomy): domain Bacteria; phylum Eisenbacteria; class RBG-16-71-46; order RBG-16-71-46; family RBG-16-71-46; genus CAIXRL01. The sequence goes on along the minus strand of JADLGX010000089.1, from coordinate 761 downwards.
CTCTACGACCAGGCGCTCAAGCAGGCACAGGCGCAGGGCGTGACGGACCAGAGTGCGCTGGTGCGTGGACTGATCTCGGCGGCGTACGAGGACGTGTTCACCGACTGCTCGCCGCAGCGGCGGGCGGTGCTCGAATGCCTGGCGGACGCAACAAACTGAGGCGAGCTGGGGAGGGCTATACGATGAGCATCGAAAGCATCCGGGCGGAGATCGCGAAGCTCAGCCTTGACGAGAAGTACGTGCTCGCGCACGGTCTGTGGGAAGAGCTCGAGCGGGAATCGGCCGACCTTCCGCTGACGGATGCGCAGCGCGAGGAAGTCGAGCGGCGACTGCGCGAGCACGAGGCCAATCCCGGGCAGTACCAGACCTGGGAAGAAGTGCGGCGCGAGCTTGAAGACAAGCTGAAATAGCCCGGCGGCGCGATCGCCTCGCTGCTGAGGTTCGCGCTGCGAAGGGCAGCTTCGCGTCAGCGCTTGCCGAACCCGAAGTCCTCGCGACCGGCTGCCACTTCGCTCCACGGCACGATGTGCACATCCTTGCCGAGGTCGCGGCGCTCTTTGCCGCCGTAGACCACCCAGCCGTGCTTGAGGCCGAGGTCGCTCATGCACTGGCGAAGGCCCGCAACCATGCGCGTGGTCACCTCGGAGCCGAGCTTGATCTCGATGGGCACCATGCGTTGCCCATCCTGGATCAGCAGGTCCACCTCGGTTCCGATGGCGGTGCGCCAGTGAAAGAAGCCGGGGCGGATCAGGCGCTCGCTG
>JADLGX010000088.1 GCA_020849095.1 Candidatus Eiseniibacteriota bacterium | reverse complement strand
GAAGCCCGGGCCTTCGCCGCCCCCAGCGCCACCCAGCCGCTCGCGGCCGCTCGCATTCGCCGGCGCGACCCGCTGCCCACCGACGTGCAGGTCGAGATTCTCTTCTGCGGCGTCTGCCACTCCGACCTGCACCAGACGCGGGACGAGTGGAACAACACCGGCCCCACCGTGTATCCCTGCGTGCCCGGCCACGAGATCGTGGGGCGCGTCGTTCGCGTGGGCTCCGCGGTGAAGTCGTTCAAGACGGGCGATCTCGCCGCCGTCGGGTGCATGGTGGACTCCTGCCGCACGTGCACCAACTGTCGCGAAGGGCTCGAGCAGTTCTGCGTGGCACCGGCCCAGTTCACGTACAACGCGCCCGATCCGCACATCGGCGGCGTCACGTACGGTGGCTACTCCGAGAGCATCGTCGTGGACGAGGCCTTCGTGCTGCGCTTGTCGGACAAGCTCGATCTGGCCGCCTCGGCCCCGCTCCTGTGCGCGGGCATCACCACCTGGTCGCCCCTGCGTCATGCCAAGGTGCGCCCGGGGCAAAAGGTGGGCGTCGTCGGGCTTGGTGGCCTGGGGCACATGGGCGTCAAGCTGGCGGCCGCGCTCGGCGCGCATGTGGTGGTGTTCACGACCACGGCCGGCAAGTGCGCCGATGCGCTGCGGCTGGGCGCCAAGGAGACCGTGGTCTCGACCGACCCCGCCCAGATGGAGAAGCACCTCGGCACGTTCGACATGATCCTGGACACCGTGTCGGCCGTGCACGACCTGAACGCCTACCTCCAGTTGCTCAAGCGCGACGGCATCATGACTCTGGTGGGTGCGCCGCAGGATCCGCATCCGGTGGTGGCGTCCAACCTGATCTTCGGGCGCAAGCAGCTCACGGGTTCGCTCATCGGCGGCATTCGGGAGACTCAGGTCATGCTCGACTTCTGCGCCGAGCACGGGATCACGTCGGATGTCGAAGTGATCCCCATCCAGCGGATCAACGAGGCCTACGAGCGGATGTTGAAGAGCGACGTGAAGTACCGCTTCGTGATCGACATGAAGTCACTGAAGGCATGAAGACTCGCACGCTGGGGAGCAGCGGCCTGACGGTGTCGGCCCTCGGGCTGGGCTGCATGGGCATGAGCTTCTCCTACGGTCCGCCGCGGGATCGCGGCGAGATGATCGCGCTGCTGCGTGCCGCGGTGGAGCGGGGCGTCACGTTCTTCGACACGGCCGAGGTCTACGGGCCGTACACGAACGAGGACCTGCTCGGTGAGGCGCTCGAGCCGTTCCGCGGGCGGGTCGTGATCGCGACCAAGTTCGGTTTCGACCTCGAGCCGGGCAAAGACCCGCGCGGCATGAAGGGCACGGTCGGGCTCGACAGCCGACCGGAACATATCCGGCTCGTGGCGGAGGCGTCGCTAAAGCGCCTGCGGCTCGAGAGGATCGACCTGTTCTACCAGCACCGCGTCGATCCCGAGGTGCCCATCGAGGACGTGGCCGGCGCGGTGAAGGAACTGATCGCCGCAGGCAAGGTGCGTCACTTCGGGCTGTCCGAAGCGGGCGTGGACACCATTCGTCGAGCGCATGCCGTGCAGCCGGTGACCGCGCTGCAGAGCGAGTACTCGCTGTGGACGCGCGGGCCGGAGGCCCAGGTCCTTCCTCTGCTGGAGCAACTCGGTATCGGGTTCGTGCCCTACTCGCCGCTCGGCCGCGGGTTCCTGACCGGGGCGATGGACGCGGGCACGCGGTTCGCCGAGGGCGACTTCCGCGCCACGCTGCCGCGTTTCACGCCCGGGGCGCTCGCGGCCAACCAGTCGTTGGTGCACCTGCTCGCGGAGATCGGCGGCCGGTTGCGCGCGACGCCGGCCCAGGTGGCTCTCGCATGGCTCCTCGCCCAGAAACCGTGGATCGTGCCGATCCCGGGCACCACGAATCAGGCGCGGCTTGAAGAGAACCTCGGCGCGGCCGATCTCGAGCTGACCGCCGAGGACCTAGCTGCGATCGGCGACCGGCTCGCACTCACTGAAGTGCAGGGTGAGCGCTACCCGGAGAAGCTCGAGAGGCTGACCGGACGCTGAGCCCGGGAGCTGTCCGCCCTCCGTCGCACTCATTGCGGATTTCCCCTCGCGGCGACCCTTCTCGCGGTGGCGCGCGGCTTTGTGGCGCCTACCGAATCGGACATTCCTCTCTGTGCCGTTCCGGGTCGCCCGTTTCGGCGAGCGGACGTGGCGCCCGGTCGCGTATGTTTGCCCCTCACGCCATCTCCGGAGGCCGCTCCCCCATGTCGCTGCTCGGAATCGCTGTGCTCGTGCTGGGCTTCGTGCTTCGCGCCAACCCGCTGCTCATCGTGCTGGCCGCGGCCCTGGTCACCGGGCTCGCGGCTGCGTGGACGCCCGGCGCCGATGCCGCCTCGCTGGGGCAGGCCGCCGTCGCCACGCTGTCGGCGTTCGGCAAGGCGTTCAACACCAACCGCTACGTGAGCGTGGTGTGGCTGGTGCTGGCGGCGATCGGCATGCTCGAGCGCCTCGGGCTGCAGGAACGGGCGCGCACCTGGATCGCGGGAGTGCACGCCGCCACCGTGGGGCGGCTCCTGGCGGTGTACTTCGTGCTTCGGCAGGTCACTTCGGCGCTCGGGCTCACTTCGCTCGGCGGGCACGCCCAGATGGTGCGCCCCCTCGTCGCTCCGATGGCCGAAGGCGCGGCCGAAGCGCGCTACGGCCCGCTGGGCGACCGGGTGCGCTTCCAGATCCGCGCGCACTGCGCGGCGGCGGACAACATCGCGCTTTTCTTCGGCGAGGACATCTTCATCGCCATCGCCTCGATCCTGCTCATCAAGGGCTTCCTCGAACAGAGCGGCGTCGCGGTGGAACCGTTCGAACTGTCTCGCTGGGCCATTCCCACGGCGGTCGCGGCGCTGGTGATTCACGTGGCCCGCCTGTGGCTGTTCGAGCGCCGGCTCGAATGCACACTCGGGCGAAAGGAGCGCGGCGAATGATCGCGCTCCCCCACATCTACGTGCTCGGCGGGTTGTTCTTCGCCGCCACGGCGTGGTTCACCGGGCGCGACGAGCGCAATCCGCACCGGCTGCGCGCCGCCTCCTTCTGGACGCTGCTCGCGGTCAGCTTCCTCGCCGGCGACCGGCTGGGGGATCTCGGCAACGGCCTGCTGGTGGTGGGTCTGGCCCTTCTCGCCACGCTGGGGCTGGGCACGGGAGGCGCCCCCACCTCGACCGTGGAAGAGCGCCGCGAAAGCGCGCAGCGCCACGGCGACCGGCTCTTCGCCGTCGCGCTCGTCATTCCCGCCTCGGCCCTGCTGGGCACGCTGGCCGCCAAGAACACGCCGTGGGGAGCAAGGCTCATCGATCCCGCGCAGGCCACGCTCGTCTCGCTGGTGCTCGGGGTGCTGATCGCGCTCGTGGTGGTGTTCGCGTGGTTGCGCCCGCGCCTCCACGCGGCGGATGTGGCCGTCCTGGTGCCGATGCGCGAGGGCGCGCGGCTGGTGGGCACGGTCGGCTGGGCGGCGATCCTGCCGCAGATGCTCGCCTCGCTCGGCGTGGTGCTCTTGTCCGCGGGGGTCGGCAAGCAGGTCGGGCTGTTGTTCTCGGAGCACCTCGCGCTCGACACGCGCTTCGCGGCCGTCGCCGCCTACAGCATCGGCATGGCGCTGTTCACCGTGCTCATGGGCAATGCGTTCGCCGCGTTTCCCGTGATGACCGCGGCGGTCGGACTGCCCGTGGTGGTGCAGCGCTTCGGCGGCGACCCGGCCGTCGTTTGCGCGATCGGCATGCTGTCGGGGTTTTGCGGCACGCTGCTCACGCCCATGGCGGCCAACTTCAACGTGGTGCCGGCCAACCTGCTCGACCTGCCCGACCGCGACGCGGCGCTGAACTCCGTCATCCGCACGCAGGCGCCCACCGCCATCGCCGTGCTCGCGGTGAACATCCTGCTGATGTACGCGCTCGCGTTCCGCTAGGCGCTTCCAGGCGGCCGGTCAGCGCCGCAGCAGCAGCCGGATGCACAGCAGGACCAGTCCCGTTGCGCAAGCGATGCCCCAGTTGCGGAATCCGTGCACCGCGTACTGCTTCCCGGCGACCAGTTCGAACATGGTCTTGTGGTCGCCGTAGCGCGCGTGCACGGCGCCCAGCGGGCAATGCCCGTTGTTGAGCGCGATGATGGTCCACTGGATCCCCAGCAGGGTGAGCGCCGGCGCCAGATAAGGCGTCACCTTCCCGAAGATCGCCGAGTACCACAGGCAGAACGTGGCCGCCGTCATCACGGCGCCGATCGCCAGGTGGCCGGCCCGGATCAGGACCACCATACGGACTCTAGCCTCCGATCAATCCCATCACGGTGCCCGACGGATCCTTGAAGTAGCCGAAGGTCGCCATGCCCGGCAGGCTCATGGGATCACCCACTCGCGAGCCACCGGCCGCCTCGATCTCCGAGATCTTGCCCTTCACGTCCGTCGCGTACAGATAGACCATCACGCGGGCCTGTGGGGTGTGCGACTGGAACACTCCCCCGATGCCCGCGCCGGGATCGAACGCCACGTACTCGGGCATGGTCATCGCCGCGCCCCAGCCGAACTGCTCCCCGAACCAGTTGCCCGCGGCGTCCCCGTCGGGCGCGTGCATCTCCAGACTGCAGATGCTGCCCGCGGGCGGCTTCGGGTTGTCGCCGAACGGCATCGGGACGTGCGCGTGGCCGGCCGGCGACATGGCGGTGGTCACTCCCCACACCGTGCCGCCCGGGTCGGTGAAGCGCGCGAGCGTGCCCACCAGCGGAATGCTCCACGGTGCGCGCTCCTCGGTGGCGCCGGCTTCCGTGAGCCGCTTCATCGCGGACTTCACGTCGGGCACCAGAATGTAGGGGACGGCCGCCGCGGCTCCCTCGGGCACTCCCGAGCGCAGCGCGAATGCGGGACCCGAAGCGGGCATGCCGCCGGCGAGCTCGGCCGACGCCCGGTGCAGTGTCCATCCGAACACCTTCGAATAGAACGCGATCGAAGCGTCGAGCCGGTTGGCGGCGATCACGACCAGCGATACGGGGTGCTTGCCGCTGCCGGCGGGAACCTGCGGTGCGTCGGGAGCCATGGGGCGAATCTCCAGGGAGCCAGGACCGGACGGAGGGTGGATGGCACGAGATTGCCCCGCGTGCGGCACGGGCCGCAAGCGGGGCGTTGGGCATCTCGTCGAGCCGGCGTCCCCCGGGGCGTCAGCTCTTCTCGGCCAGCCGCACCATCAGCGCCTTCTCGGCGTGCAGCCGGTTCTCGGCCTGGTCGAAGATGGCCGAGCCCTTGCGGCGGGAGGTGTTGTACTCGATCTCCTCGCCGTAGTGCGCGGGCAGGCAGTGCAGGACCGTGGCGTTGGGACGCGCGCGCTTCATGAGCGTCTCGTTCAGCTGGTAGGGCCGGAACGGCTCCTTGCGCGCCTCGGCTTCGGATTCCTGGCCCATGCTCGCCCAGACGTCCGTGTACACCACGTCCATGCCCTTGATGGCCTCGACGTCGGTCGTGGCCTTCGCCGAGCCGCCGCTGTCCTTCGCCAGCCGTGACGCACGCTCGAGCACCTCACCCGCCGGCTCGAAGCCCGGAGGCGAGATGACCGTGACGTGCATTCCCATGAGCCCGCCGGCGAGCAGCAGCGAGTTGGCGACGTTGTTGCCGTCGCCGACGAACGCCAGCTTCACCCCCGCCAGCTTGCCCTCACGCTCGACGATCGTCTGCATGTCGCCGAGCGCCTGGCAGGGGTGCTCGAGATCGGAGAGCGCGTTGATCACGGGGACGGTGGAGTACTTGGCCAGCTCGACCACGGTCTCGTGCTTGAAGACGCGAGCCATGATCATGTCGGCCATGCGCGACAGCGTGAGCGCCACGTCCTCGACCGTTTCGCGCACGCCCAGCTTGATGTCGGCCGGCCCCAGGTAGATGGCGTGGCCGCCCAGCTGGGTCATGCCGGTCTCGAACGACACGCGCGTCCGCAGCGAGGGCTTCTCGAAGATCATCGCCAGCGTCTGCTGCGCGAGCGGGCCGTGGCGCGGGCGGTAGATGGGCGCGCGCTTGAACTCGGCCGCGGTGCGGAGCAGCTGCCAGGTTTCGTCCGCCGTCATGTCGGTGACGGACAGGTAGTGGTGGGTCTTGGTCTTGGTCGTCATGGCCGCTCTCCCCGCAATGTGCGCGCGATCCGCTCGAACGCCCAGTCCAGGTCCATCTCCTCGATCACGAGCGGCGGCGCGATGCGCATGACGCTCTCGACGGTGTCCTTGCACAGCATGCCCTCGTGCAGCAGCTGCTTGCACCACGCCTTGGCCGGGCCGGCCTCGGGCGTGAGCGCGATGCCGATGAGCAGTCCCTTGCCCCGGGCCTCGCTCACGTGGCGGCCGGTCAGGCCGCGGAGCTTGTCGAGGAAGCGCTGGCCGAGCCGGTCCGCACGCTCGGCGAGCCGGTCCCGTTCGAGCACTTCGAGCGACTTGCGCGCGACCGCGCACGCCAGCGGATTGCCGCCGAACGTGCTGCCATGGTCGCCCGGGTGGAACACGCCCATGATCTCGTCGGACGCGAGCACCGCGGAGACGGGCATGAGCCCGCCGCCGAGCGCCTTGCCCAGGATGAGCACGTCGGGCTGGACCCCCTCGTGGTCGCAGGCGAAGCGCCGGCCCGTGCGCCCGAGCCCGGTCTGGATCTCGTCGGCCATGAACAGCACGCGGTTCTTGGTGCACAGTTCGCGGCAGGTCTTCAGGTAGCCGTCCGGCGGCACGACGATGCCGCCCTCGCCCTGGATGGGCTCCACCAGGAAACCCACCGTGTTGGGCGTGATGGCCTGCTCGAGCGCCGCGGCATCGCCGTACGGGATGATCTTGAAGCCGGGCGTGAACGGCCCGAACCCGTCGCGGTACTGCGCGTCGTCCGAGAAGCTGACGATGGTCACCGTGCGCCCGTGGAAATTGCCCTCGCACACGATGATCTCGGCCTGCCCGTCGGCCACGCCCTTGACCTTGTAGCCCCACTTGCGCGCGGTCTTGATGGCGGTCTCCACCGCCTCCGCGCCCGTGTTCATGGGCAGGACGCGATCCATTCCGCAGAACCGGGTGATGGTCTCGCAGAACGGCGCGAACTGGTCGTTGTGGAAGGCGCGGGACGTGAGCGACAGCTTGCGCGCCTGCTCGACGAACGTGTCCACGATCTCGGGATGGCCGTGCCCGAAGTTGAGCGCCGAATAGGCGCTCAGCATGTCCAGGTAGCGGCGCCCGTCAACGTCTTCGACCCACGCCCCGCTCGCGTTCGCCACCACCACGGGCAGCGGCGAGTAGTTGTGGGCGCTGAGGCGGTCCGACAGGTCGAGATGGCTCTGGGTCTTCGGCCCGTGCGTCTTGGGATCAGTGGCTGGCATGGGCGAGCGTCTCCTTGCTGGGCTTGGCGGCGTGAGCCGCGACGGCTTCGCGGATCATGCGCGGCAGGACGGTGAGGTCGTGCTCTTCCAGTTCGTACCGCACGCGCGTGGCGGGCTTGCTCATCTTGAGCAGCTTGCTCAGGTCGATGGGCGTCGCCACCAGCACGGCGTCGCACGGCACCGCGTCGATGGTCGCCGACAGCTCGGCCATCTGCTTTTCGCCGTAGCCCATGGCGGGCAGGATCTCGGTCACGTGCGGGTACTTCTCGAACACGCCCTTGATCGAGCCCCGGGCGTACGGGCGCGGGTCCACGATCGACGCGGCGCCCAGTCGCTGGGCCGCCACGTAGCCGGCGCCGTAGCGCATCTCGCCGTGCGTGAGCGTGGGGCCGTCCTCGATCACCAGCACGCGCTTGCCGCGCACGAGATCGGGATTGGCCACCGTGACGGGCGAGTTGGCCCGCAGCACCACCGCGCGCGAGTTGATCGAGCGGACGTTGGCTTCGACGATCGACACGTTCTGGGCGTCGGCCGTGTCCACCTTGTTGAGGATGACCAGGTCGGCCATGCGCACGTTGGTTTCGCCCGGGTAGTAGCGCAGCTCGTGGCCGGGACGGTGCGGGTCCGCCACGACGATGTTGAGGTCGGGACGGTAGAACGAAAGATCGTTGTTGCCGCCGTCCCACAGGATCACGTCGGCTTCCTTCTCGGCGCTGCGCAGGATCTGCTCGTAGTCCACGCCCGCGTACACCAGGCTGCCGGCGGCGATGTGCGGTTCGTACTCCTCACGCTCCTCGATCGTGCACTTGTGCGTGTCCATGTCGGCGAGCGTCGCGAAGCGCTGGCAGCGCTGCTTCTCGAGGTCGCCGTAAGGCATGGGATGGCGCACGACGGCCACGCGCAGCCCCATTTCGCCCAGGATCTGGGTGACGCGCCGCGACGTCTGGCTCTTGCCGCAGCCGGTGCGCACGGCGCACACCGCAATGACGGGCTTGGTGCTGGCGAGCATGGTTTCGTCCGGACCCAGCAGGCGGAACTCGGCGCCGGCGGCCTGGACGCGCGCGCACTCGTGCATGAGGAAGTCGTACGAGACGTCGGAGTAGGCGAAGGACACCTGGTCCACATGGAGGTCGCGGATCAGGTCTTCGAGCTGCTCCTCGGGGTGAATCGGAATGCCGTTGGGATACTGGGGCCCCGCGAGCGAGGCGGGATACACGCGCCCGGCAATATCGGGGATCTGGTTGGCGGTGAAGGCCACGACTTCGTGGTCGGACAGGCGCTTCCAGTACACGTTGAAGTTGTGAAAGTCCCTGCCGGCGGCTCCCATGATGATCACGCGGATCTTCTTCGGCTCGCTCATATCGACTGCCCCTTCCCGGGGTGACTGGCTCGTTGAAGGCACCACAATGAGACCGCGCGCCGGTAGGCGCGCGATCTCCACGAGTCCGGGCGTGCATATCATGGGCCGCTGCAGCGGCATGCAGCCGGACTGCGGGGCGCCGTGCCCGCCAGCGAGTTCGCCGTGCCGGCGCCGGAGTGGCGAATGAAACGGCCTGGGGTGCTCTGCCAACCTGTCCTCGTTTCTGCCAATGTGGCCGGAGAGTGCGAAGGGGATTGCGGCCGCCCGGCGCGGCGCGTGTCTGTGCTCCCGCGAGAGGGTGCGGGCATGAGGCTCACGGAGGGCGTGAGGTCTCGGCTCGCGGATGAGGTTAGTGTTCCGCCTTCGGTCAGCGCTTCGGCAGCCCCACCCCACTCACGAGGACGACCCATGCTCCGCAGGTTCGCCGGCGTACTCGCCGGACTGGTGATCGCCGCCGGCAGCGCCGTGGCGGCGGCTCCCGATTCGACTGCTCTCTCCACGCTCCTCACCCGGTTCCTCGACGGCGCCGGGCGCAACGACGTGGCCATGCACGATCGCTTCTGGGCGGACGACCTGATCTACACGGGGTCGTCGGGCCGTCGGATCGGCAAGGAGCAACTCATGCGCGACGTTCGCGAGGCTCCCGCGCCGGATCCGAAGGATCCGGTCACGCGATACACCGCCGAGGAAGTGCGCATCCAGCAGTACGGCGCATCGGCGATCGTCGCATTCCGGCTGGTGGCCACCACGGTGACGCCCGAATCCACCAGCGTGGGCCGCTACCTGAACACGGGCTTCTTCCTCAAGCGCAAGGGCGAGTGGCGCGCGGCCGGCTGGCAGGCGACGAAGCTGCCCTGAGACGGCGCCGAACGGCACGACGAAGGGCGCGGCACGATGCTCCGTGCCGCGCCCTTTTCGCCGTCCTGCGGCTACGAGATCGCGATCCGGCCCGAGTTGCCGGCCAGCCAGCCGTCGAAGTCGAGCAGGCCGGGGTTCAGTTCGCGCGAGAGCTTCGGGTCGCGGCTGCGCAGGAACTCGTCACCGAGAATCGCCTGGAACTGGAACATGTTGCCGAGGTCCTCGGCGCCCGGAAAACCGAGCCCGCGGTAGACGTCGAACGGCACGTCGTGAAACGCGATGTCGTGCCCGAGCGCCTTGCCCATCTTGGCCGCCATCTCGGGGCCGGAGAGATTCTCGCCGGACACGCCGATACGCTGCCCCGCCAGGCTCACGCCGCGGCGGAACATGCCGTACGCGCAACGGCCGATATCCCCGGACCAGATGCCCGGCAGCTTGGCGCCGCCGAGCGGCATGGCGAGGACGTGGGTGCCGTCCGGATTCTTGCGCGGACCCATGCCGAACCCGATGAAGTTGTCCCAGTAGAACGCGGAGAGCAGGTACGTGGTCGGCGCGCCTTCGGCGGCGAAGACGGCATCGACCGATCCCTTGGAGTCGAAGTGCGGCACCTTGTAGTCGCCCTGCAGCGTGGGCAGGCGATCGTCCGAAAGCGGGATCCACTTGCGCGTGTCCTCGAGCGTGGACCACACGACATGCTTCAGGTGGGCCTTCTTCGTGGCGCGAGCGATGTTCGTGGCCTGAGTGGCCTCGCGGGCCGGCGAAAAGTGCTCCCAGAAGTTGGTCACCGCGAAAGCGCCGTACGCTCCCGCGAACGCCGCGTCGAGGCCGGCGGGATCGTCGGTGTCACCGGCGACCACTTCGATACCCTGCGCGGAAAGCGCCTTGGCCTTGTCGGAGCCGGGATTGCGCGTGATCGCGCGCGCGACGAACTCCCCCGTCGGGTCAGCGGCGAGGGCCTGGACGAGCCCGCCTCCCTGTGCGCCGGTGGCTCCGAGTACGGCGATGATCTTCTGGGACGGCATGGTGGATCTCCTGTGTGTTCGTCATGAGGGATGGAGGATGGAGTGCAGGCCACTCAGATGACCGGCGGGCCGGGCGGTTGCGCGCTATTCCCGGTCGCGCTTGCGCCGCTTGTCGTCCTTGAAGAGAGCGTTCCAGACCGTGCCGACGAGCGACAGGATCACGGACGCGGCCACCGTGGTGAACGCGTCCCGCAGATGCATCCCCGGCACGATGCGCGCGGTGATCCAGAGCATGAGGGCATTGAGCACGAGCAGGAACAGGCCGACCGTCAAGACCGTGATCGGCAGCGTGAGCAGGAAGAGCACGGGCATGAGCAGCGCGTTCGCCAGCGCCAGCACCACGGCTCCGAGAAGCGCCGCCTGAAAACCGTCCACGTGGAATCCGGGCAGCACCCCCGACATGGACAACGTCATCATGGCCGCGGCCATCACGAGGAAATAGAAGATCTTCTTGAGCATGAGCCCTCCGAATGACGGTCGCGCATCCCGCCGGGCGCGCGGCCGACGCGCTTCGGCCGCGGCAGGTGGTTGGACAGCGCGCGCGGGTTCGGACAGATTCCCCGCTCTCGTGCCGCGCCGCAACTCCCGGCGCCACTCTCGGAGGCCCCATGAACATCCGCGCCATCGCCGCGCTCCTGTTGTCGCTCACCCTCGCCGCATTCGGCACGGGCTGCCGGTGTGACTGCACCGACGCCGCGAAGGTCGTGGGCACATGGGTGCCGGAGAGCGCGGAACTGGGCGGCGCCGCGTTTCCGCTGTCCTCCTTCGACGGCGCGGAGCTCCACCTGACGGCGGACGGATACGAGTTCGCCGGTGACAAGGGCACCTATCGCGTGCTGTCGGACGCGTGGCCGATGCCGATGGACATCATGGGCAAGGAAGGTCCCAACGCCGGCCGGACGATTCCGGCCATCTGCACGCTGGCGGGCGACAAGCTCATCGTCTGCTATCAGCTCGGCCCGGGCGAGCGCCCCACGGCGTTCGTCTCGCCCGCCGGAACCCAGGTGTTCCTGGTGCGATACAAGCGCGCGCAGTGAGCGCGCCGCCGGCAACGAGAAGCGCCTCGACGCGGACGTCACGTCGAGGCGCTTCTTCGTTGCGGTTCGGCTCGAGCGGCTAGTTCACCAGCACGATGTGCTGAGTGGCCTGCGTCCGGGCGCCCTTCAGCCGGGCCATGTAGACACCCGGCGCCGCGCGATGGCCGTCGCCGTCGAGACCGTCCCACGCCACGTCGTGCGCGCCGGCCGGGAAGATGCCCCGGGCCAGCGAACGCACCTTGCGGCCCGAAACGTCGAACAGTGTCAGTTCGACGGCCTCTCCCACCGCCAGCTCGAAGTGAACGCTGGTCAGGCCGCGCGTGGGATTCGGGCGGCTGGCCATGGTCACGTGAGCGGCGGGACCGTCGCCGGGAACGCCCAGCAGGCTCGGAAGCCAGCCGATGTCGCGGAACAGGTTCACCGTCAGGTCGAGATTGTTCGTGAGGTCGGCGTTGATGGCCGGTTCCATGAGCAGGTTGGGCGTGGCCGATACGTCGTAGTGCGACACGCTCGAGCCCGACTGGAAGGGGTTCGGCGAGTACATGCGCACACGGCCGCTGGGATGCACACCCGCGATCGTCGTCGGGTGCAGGCGGAGCGTGACGTTGGTCGTGCCGCCCGCGATGGCCGCCTTGAGCGTGGTGCCCTCGGCCTGCGTGATCGCGATGGTGGGAATGTGGATCGAGGTGTCGCTGCCACCGGGCGCGAACGTGCCCGCGACGTTGTTCACCAGGACCACGCCGATCGCGCCGGCGAGCTGGGCGTTCTTGACCTTGATCGCGAAGCCGCACACGCCGCGATCGATGACCGCGATCTTGCCGGCCAGCGCGGCGGCGTTCGTGAACGGCGTCTCGCAGCCGTCATTGGCCGGAGCCACCGGATCCACGACCAGCACTGCCTGCCCGGCGACACCACCGAGCGTCAGCGGAGGGCCGAAGGCCGCGGCGTTTCCGGAAACGGAGCCCGACCCGTAAGGGACGACCATTTCGGGCGCGTGCGCGAGGAACGTGTTCGCGCCGCTCGTCACGTTGGCGCCGTCCCAGGTGAGGTTGTTGGTGTTGATGGCCGACGCCACGCGCTGGGGAGCCGTGTTCTCGTCCCAGTGCAGGCCCGTCGTCTCGTCGTACAGGAACTGGTCCCACACGGCGGGCGCCGCGGGCGGGCCATTGAGGTAGTTGCCCGACGAGCCGCTGGTGGTGGTGCTGAACCCGAGCCCGTGACCGAACTCATGCAGGAGCACGGCGACGAGGTCGATGAGCGCTCCCTCGTTGTGGTCGAAGCCGTAGTACCAGCCGGAGCCGGTGAGGCAGCCGGCGTTGCCGAGGTTCGAGTTGAACTGGGCGTTGATGTCGCTGCCGTTGTCCGAGCCGAACGGCGGCGTCAGGTCGGTGCCGGCTTCCTTGTTGGCGAGCGCCTCGTGGTACCAGTACCCCTGGAAGTCGAACGAGGGGTCGTTGATCTCGACGAACCGCGGTCCGGCCGAGCCGAGAACGGCCGAGGTGGCCGTGCAGGTCAGCGGATTGAAGGCGGCCTGGATCTGGATGGTGACGGAGGACGTGAGCGTGGCACCCCAGATGTTGGCGGCCTCCTGGAAGCAGTTCAGGCGCTGCTGTCCGATGGTGGTGCCGGTGTTGCCGCCGACCGCAGCGGCCGGAGTCGGGTCGTTGAAGCCCTCTCCCGGGCCATCCATGTTGATGATCGTGATCGTGGCGGCCGCGAAGGCGGGGGCCGCGAGCACGAGGCACAGCGCGGAAGCGGCGAGCGTGCGAGCGAGAGTGCGCATGGTCACTTCTCCTCCCACACGGTGCCGGGAGCCGGCGCCACGGGAGCCGCGGAGTGCGCGGGCACGGCCGGGGACTTCAGGAACTGCGCCGCGCCACGAAGGCCCTTCACGCAGGTCCAGGCGGGCTTGCCATCGGCACCCAGCGAGGCCACGGCGAACTCGGCGAACCGCTCGTCGAGCTGGGCGCGGACCGAGCCGTCGGCCCGCCGGTACGTGCTCACCGGGGCGTCGCTCTCGAGCACGATCTCCAGGGAGAACTCGTCGGCCGCGGGCATTCCCAGCGTGCCGTCCACCGGGTCGATGGCCACGCGGAGGCCGGGGGCGGTAGTCGGCGGGGCCATCCGGTGGAAGTTCGGGCAAGCCGTGGCGGCCGTGGCGGAAAGCGACAGCAGGCCGGTCGCCAAGAGGATGTGGGGTCGCAGAAGCATGAAACCTCCCTGCTCGAACGGTTGAGGGGCGAAGTGCGGCATGGGGAGCGGAGACTTTAGCCGCTGCAAGGGGTGGGCCGCACCGGAAAACTCATTCGCTGTTCCCCGGCTGTCGCCGTTCCCGGCAGGACTCGGACCGCAGCCGGCCCGGGCGGAGCGTGCGCGTTCGTTCGCACATTCGCTGCGGCCCAAGCATTTGCACCGACGACCTCATGTCCTCTTGCAGGTGGTCTACTTGCACTTCGCCCCCTGCGGCCGGCCGAAGTGCAATGCGGCCGTTGGTGGCCGCGCCCCTCTATTGAACAGAGAAATCAAGAATCTGTGGCGAAAGGGAAAAAAAACACTTTGTTCGCTGTGCGAACATAGTCTATCGTCTTGGCAAGTCGGGCAGTTTCGTAGCGCGGTTTTGACCACAGGGGGCCTCGGCCCCTCATCCCGAAGAGGAGGATACGTCGATGAAGAATGGGCTACTGAAGAATGTCGTTCTCGGCATGCTGCTGTCGGGCGCCCTGAGCGTTGGCGTTGCTCGTGCCGACGTGACGGTGACGGTGAACCCCGCGGATCCGTACCTGGGCTTCATGAACGTGTTCGACCTGGGCCTGAACTACCAGTTCAGCTCGGGCTGGGGCACCGCTGACCTCGTCGCCGTGTTCACGGGCAGCAACCTGCGCCTGAGCCCGAACACGATCGGCGATCCGGATCCGTACTGGTACATCGGTGGCGGCGGTCCTGGCGCCCCCGGCAACAAGATCATGGAAGCGAACATGTACGTGGAGCCGGCCGGTTCGCTGCCGGGCCAGACGGTCACGTTCGTCGGTACGGTGATCTCCAACACGCTCACCCCCGCGCATGTCGCCCGCGTGCTGATCCGTGACTTCGCCCCCGACTTCTCGTCGGTCGTCGAACAGTCCGCCGTGCTTCCCACGTCGGGCGACTTCAGCATCTCGCTCGCCACGATCAACGACCCCGCTCGTCACGTGCAGTACGGCTTCCAGATGAAGGGCGTGAACGTGTGGGTCACCGACACCGCTCCGTTCGGCGCCGTCGTCGTGGGTCCGCTCTCCGTGACGCCGACGCAGGCGACCACGTGGGGCCGCGTCAAGTCCCTGTACCGGTAATCTTTGCTGCAACGAAAAACCGGTCCCGCCTCGCGGCGGGGCCGGTTCTCGTT
>JADLGX010000087.1 GCA_020849095.1 Candidatus Eiseniibacteriota bacterium | reverse complement strand
TTCGGGCACGAGGTGTGGCGGAAGCTCGCGTCCATTCGGGTCCGCGGATCCGTTGCGCCGGCGCCGACGGAGCAATGAGGATCGCCCGTCCGCGGCCGCTTCATCCCGCTCAGACGATCTAGTCCTTCTCCACCCCCCAGATCCCCGCGCCCTTGCAGGCGATGAACAGGAACACGAAGCAGTAGAGCGCCGCCATCTCGCCCTCGTTCACGCCGGGCAGGAACGCCGAGCCGAACTGGAACTTCCAGTGGAACTGGCTGTAGGCCACGGCCATCGTGCCGCTGGAAAGGAACGCTGCCCAGCGAGTGCGAAAGCCCAGCATGATCGCGAAGCCGCCCAGCAGTTCGATGACGCCGCCAATCCAGATCTGGCTGCCGACGGGCGGCTGGTGGTCGGTGAGCACTCCCAGCACCTTCTGCACGCCGTGGAAGGCGAACATGAAGCCGCTGACGATGCGCAGCAGTGCGTAGGCGTGGTCGGAGTAACGATTGAATGCCTTCATGATCGAAGAACCCTCTTGGTCTGCCGCCAAACAAACCGCCGGAGCGACGCACTTGTCGCCCCGGCGTTGTTGGTCTCTTACGCGAGCAGCCGCGCGAGCAGCCGCGCCGCCTACCTCATCCGAAAGTGCCAGCCCGCGATGGCCTTGAACTCCGGGCCGTCGCCGAGGCCGAACTTGCCCTCGACGAAGAAGCGGTTGCCCGTCTTGGTGGGCACGTCGGCGCCGATCACCACGGTGCCGCCGGCCAGCGTGTCGCTGGCGTCCGGGCCGGGGCCGGGATTGTCGAACGACACGAAGTGCAGCGCCACACCGCCACCGGCGTACGGCTGCCACGTGGCGCCCGAAATGGTGAAGCGGTAGTGGAAGTCGCCGTTCAGCGACAGCACCGTGCCGCCGTCGCCGATGCCCAGATCCACCGACGGGACGAAGTCGAGGCTCGGCGCCACGTCGCCCATCTGCAGCTGGCCGCCCAGCACGAGCTGGCTGGGGTCGCCGCTGAATCCGATGTGCGGGCCGTAGGTCTGGAATGCCGATCCCGCCGCCAGGGCGGAAGTGGGAAGCAGCGCGGCGAACAGCAGTGCGAGGGGCAGCTTGGCGTTCATCGAGTTCCTTTCGAGTTGGCCGGGGAGGTGACGGGGACGACAGGTAGCACGCCCGCGCCGTTGCAGGCAATACCCCGCCGCGGCCGCCGCGTTCGTCATCCCGCTACCGCGTGCGGAGAAGTTTGGTGACGCTGGCTCGGCGCGCTCCGCTACACTCCCCGCCACTCGAATCCCGGGAACCGCACCGTCAAGGAGTCGCATGCCTCGCTTTTCGTTCCGCCGCTGGTCGCTGCTCGCGCTTCTGGCCCTGGCCTGCCCGCGGGCTGCCACCGCCACGATCACGCCCGACGCCGAAAAGGTGGTGGCCCGCTACGTGTCCGAGACCGGCGGCGCCGCCGCCTTTGCCGCCGAACGCTCGCTGTACACGCACGCCAAGGTCTCGGGCTTCGGCTTTTCGGGCTGGATCGAAACCTGGAGCGAACGCCCGGACCGCCACTTCGCGCGCACCGAGCTGGGGCCGTTCAAGCTGTCCGAGGGCGCCGAAGGCGGCAAGGCGTGGCGCACCGATCCCACCACGGGCAAGGTGGTGCCGCTGGCCGACCGCGACCTGCTCGAATCGCGCGTCTCCACGTGGTTCGAACTCGAGCGCTGGGCCGAGCCCGACCAGGGCGGCGGCAGCGTGACGCTGTCCTCCCGCGAACGCGACAGCACCGGCGCGTACACCGTGCTGTCGGTGAAGGCGCCGGACTCGGGCGATCTCAAGCCGCGCCGGCTGTGGTTCTCCGATGCCACCGGGCTGCTCGCCCGCATCGAGACCGCGCGCGACCACCAGTGGATGAGCACGACGCTGGACGGCTGGCGCCAGATGGCCGGCCGCCGCCGCGCCACCATCAGCGAAACGGGCATCTCGGGCATGCCGGCCAACCGGCTGCGCAGCGAGGCGGACTCCATGGCGGCCAACGCCTCCACCGCGGGCGTCGCCTTCACCGCGCCGGAGCTGGCGCCGGCGGCCGGGCTGCGCTGGCTGGGAGTGAACGGGTTCGTGTCGCTGCCCTTCGAGTACTCCGCGCGCCACGTGTGGCTGCGCGCCTCGGTCAACGGCGCCGAGCCACGCGACTTTCTCTTCGACACCGGCGCCACGCTCACCGTGCTCGACAGCACGTACGCGGCGAGCATCGGGGTGAAGACCGAGGGCTTCATGCAGGCGCAGGGCGCCGGCGCGGCCGGCAGCGCGAGTTTCGCGAAGCTCGCCTCGCTCACGGTGAAGAACGCCGCGGGCGAGGGCGTCGAGATGACCGACGTCAAGGTGGGCGTGCTGTCGGTGGCGCCGGCCTTCGCGCCCGTGTTCTGGCGCAGCATGGCGGGCGTGCTCGGCTACGACTTCATCAGCCGCTTCGTGCTCACCGTGGACTACGACAAGGGCGTCATCGAGCTCAACGACCCGGGCATGTTCCGCTACAAGGGCACCGAGCCGCCCGTGCCCATGGTGATGAACGGCGTCGTGCCGGGGGTGACCGCCTCGTTCGGTCCGGGCACCGAGGGCGTGTTCCGCGTGGACGTGGGCAGCAGCTCGTCGGTGGACGTGCACGCGCCGTTCGCCGCCGCGCACGCGCTGGAAGACAGCCTGCGCGAGGCGCGCGACGTGGCGGGAACGGGCTTCGGAGGGCAGTTCGTGACCCGGCTGGGCCGGCTGCGCACGATGACGCTGGGCCCCTACTCGTGGAACGACGCCATGGTCACCATCTCTCGCGCCACCGAAGGGGCGTTCGCGAGCGAGGAGTTCGCGGGCAACATCGGCAATCGCGTGCTCGAGCGCTTTCGCATGACGCTCGACTACGACGGACGGCGCATCTGGTTCGAGCCCGGAAAGCGCTACCCCGCGCGCGACGTGTTCACGCGCAGCGGGCTCATGCTGGCGCGCGTGGACGGCAGGCTCGAGGCGCTGTCGGTGCTGCCCGGCTCCCCGGCCGACCGCGCGGGGCTGCGCGAGGGCGACGAGGTGCTTGTCGTGGACGGGCGTCCAGCCTCCGGCTGGACCCTGGCGCAGTTCGACGCGCTGCTCGAGCAGGGCGCCGACGGCCGCAAGGTGAAGTTCGAGGTCAACCGCGACGGGCGCCGGCACAAGCACACGCTCACGCTCCGCGAGCTCATGCGTTGAGGACGCCCTCGCTTCGCCTCGCGTGGCTCGCCGCCGCGCTGCTGCTGCTGGCGCTGGCCGCGGCCGGCTGCGGCAAGAGTCTGTACGTGGGCCTGCTGCCGCTCAACCAGCCGCCCGAGGTGGAGCTCACCCAGGCGCCGGCCTCGCCGACCGCGCCCTACTTCTACGCGTACGAGATGCGCTGGGCCGGGTTCGACCAGGACGGCGAGATCTCGCACTACCTGTACGCCATCGACCCGCCGAGCGCGGCGAACTCCGAGACCACGTGGGTGCGCACGACGCGCAACCGCGAGGTGTTCGAGTTCCGCTCCGACCAGGTGGACACGCTGGGCGCGGTCATCGCGCACGGCTACCACACGTTCGCGATCAAGGCGGTGGACGGAGCGGGCGCCGAATCCCCGGTGCGGTTCTGCGCGTTCAACTCGTTCACGCTCGCGCCCACGGTCACCATTCTGACGCCGGTGCCGAACCATCTGCGCACGCCGCAGATGGGGCCGGCGTTCCGCGTGACGTGGAAGGGCAACGACCCCGACGGCCGGCACTCCACCCGGCCCGTCAAGTACAAGTACAAGGTGTTCCCGGAAAACGGGCAGGACTTCGACTTCGTCACCCTGCTCGTGAACCCCGATTCGCTGCGGCGCCGTTACGCGCCCGACTTCTCGGAGTGGGACTCGTGCGGCGGCGACACCACGTGGGCCGAGCTCCGGCAGCTGCAGCCGCGCACACGCTACGCGTTCGTGGTGGTGGCGTTCGACGAGGCCGGCGCCTATTCGCCCGTGCTCAACTTCGATTCGAGCATGCTGTACTTCGGGGTCAGCGTGGTGGGCACGCTCGGGCCCACCATGACCATCTTCAACGACTCGTTCTTCTACCAGTTCACCGGCGGCTCGTTCACGCTGGACGAGACCACGTTCCTCAAGGTGGACGTGGCGGCGGACATGCCGCTGCGGTTCCAGTGGCGGGGCAGCACCACGCTCGGCGCGTTCGTGACCGGCTATCGCTGGCGGATCGACGGCGACATCGCCGACGAGACTCCGCGCAGCAACGAGACCTCCGACATCTATCACTGGAGCCAGTGGTCCACGGGCACCACGCTGTGCGACCTGCCGCCGTTCGTCCCGCCGCCCGGGCGCAACACCGAAACGCACTACCTGTACGTCGAGGCCAAGGACAACGAGGACATGATGAGCCTCGTGGTCGTGCGGTTCACGGCCATCCGTCCCACGTTCAGCAAGCAGCTGCTCATTCTCGACGACTGCCGCCTGGCGCCCGACAAGCTGCTCACCACGAATCCGCCCGTCACCGATCGTCCGCGCGGCAGCTGGCCCACGGCGGCGGAGCTCGACACGTTCCTTTTTGCGCGCGGCGGGCGCCAGTGGAAGGACTACCCGGCCGGCACGCTCAGCACGCCGGGGCTGTTCCTGGGCTACCAGTACGACACGCTGGCCACGCGCTTCCAGCGCGGCGGCATCGTGTCGCTGTCCCAGCTGGGCGAGTACAGCCACATCGTCTGGTACACGGACTACAAGAGCTCGACGTACCTGAATCCGCCCGACTACCCCACCAATGCCATGCCTGCGCTGCACGCCATGTCCTATGCGGGCGTCTCCAACGTGCTCGCCATCTGGGTGCGCCAGGGCGGCAAGCTGTGGCTCTCGGGCGGCGGCGCGGCCGGCAGCCTGCAGCGCGAATGGGAGAAGGCGGGTAGCAGCCCCACCATCTTCTCCGCCGCCGACGGCGAACTGACGGCGGGGCGCTTCATGCACGACATCACGCACTGGCGAAGCGAGATCACGACGGGCACGTCGGGGCAGGCCCGCCGGCTCACCGACAGCCCGCGCGCGTGGCCCGGCGCCCCCAGCTTCGCCCGGCTGCCGGACCGGCTGCTCGAGAAGTCGCAGGCCACCGACCCCATCTCGCAGTTCATTCCCACGCGCACGAGCATCAGCGACTTCTACCAGGTGGCCTACGCGGCCGAGGCGATCACCAAGTCCAACGTGGTCAGCGAGGACGCCGACCCGGATCCCGACCTGGTGCGCGACGAACCCGTGCTCGACACGCTGTACGTGACCGTGGGCGGCAGCATGGGCAGCAACCGTCCGGTCATGACGCTCTATCACGGCACCGAGTACCCGCCGATGGTCTTCAGCGGATTCCCGCTCTGGTACTTCCGGCGCGAGCAGGCGATCCCGATCGTGGACTGGGTGCTCCAGGACCTGTGGGGGCTGCCGCGCGCCGAAGTGCCGCGCTGACGCGAGCGTGGCGGCCCGCCGCCCGTCAGCGTCCCAGCGCGCGCCCTTCGAACGCCTCGAATCGCGCGCGCATCTCGTCCGGGCACGGGATGCTCGTCTTGGTGGCGTAGTCGTAGAAGACCTGCACCGAGCGCGCCGCCACCACGAGCCGCTGCGATTTCTGCTCGCGGATCTCGTAGTCGAACCCGAACG
>JADLGX010000086.1 GCA_020849095.1 Candidatus Eiseniibacteriota bacterium | reverse complement strand
CCTTTTCCCGAGGCTGGCGTCCATTGAGCAGAGACCCAGGGCACCCCGGATTGACACGGCATCCTGCTGACACAGGCCCAAGAGAAGACCAGCTCTTGATCGGCGCTCCGGCATGGGGCGTTTCCGGTCGGGAGTTTTGCGTTTTCCGGCGGTCCCACGGCACCACGAGAGGCATCCATTGATCGTTCGCAAGTTCCCCATCTCCCATCTGGACCAGCTGACCTTGCTGGGGCACAACGACGCGAACCTGCGCCAGATCGAACGCGAGATTCCGGTTCGCATCGTGCTGCGCGACGGGATGCTCACGGTTTCCGGTGAGGAAGAAGATGTGAAGCCCGCGGCTTCGGCACTGAACGAACTCGTTCTGCTGGCGGAACGCGGAAAGGCCATCGAGGAGGCGGACGTGGCGACTGCGTTGGGGCAGGTGCGGCGGAACGACGATTCGGACGACCACAACGGCAACGGGCATGGACGTGCGCGGCTGGTGGAGGCCTACGAAGGCGCACCGGGCTACAACTTCGACCGCAAGTCGGTGCGCGCGCGCACGCCCACGCAGGCCGTGTACCTCAAGGCGCTCGAACAGCACGACGTGGTGTTCGGCATCGGGCCGGCCGGTACGGGCAAGACCTACCTGGCCGTGGCCGCCGCCGTCGCGGCGCTGCGCTCCAAGAAGGTGGACCGCATCATCCTCGTGCGTCCGGCCGTCGAAGCCGGCGAGAGCCTGGGATTCCTGCCCGGCGACATGCAGGAGAAGGTCGATCCGTACCTTCGCCCCATGTACGACGCGCTCGCCGATCTCATGAGCTACGACAAAATGCGCCGCTTCCTCGAAATGGGCGTCATCGAGATCGCGCCGCTCGCATTCATGCGCGGCCGCACGCTGCACAACGCGTTCATCATCCTCGACGAAGCGCAGAACACCACCGTGCGCCAGATGAAGATGTTCCTCACGCGCATGGGCACGGACTCGCGCGCCGTCATCACCGGCGACCTCACCCAGATCGACCTCAAGTCGGCCGATCAGTCGGGGCTCGTGCGCATCCAGTCCATCCTCGGGCACGTGCCGGGCATCGAGTTCATCTACTTCCATCCCGAGGACGTGGTCCGGCACCGGCTGGTGCGCGAGATCATCCACGCGTTCGACGCCTATCACGCCAAGTCCGAGGCGAAGTCCGAGGAAGGGGTGGGCGAGAGCCTCGATCCGCAGGCCCAGTCCGTCGCCCCGCCCCAGACCAGCGCCGAGGCCGCCGCCCAGATGGGCGCTCCGGAGTCCTCCGGGACCCCGGATGACTCGGGCGGGCCGGTCGCGTAAGGTTTCCGCCGTCGTGGCCCGGGGTCGTCCGGCCCCGGGCCCCCCTTTTCGCGGAGAGACCGTCTGAGTACTTCCGACCTTCCGGTTCCGGCGCTGCCGGACCGCGCACGCTCGGTTCGCTGGGGCTACTACGCCCAGCGCGTCCTGCTCGTGCTCCTGCTGCTCACCGCTGCCGCGCTGCTTCCGACCGGCAACGGCAAGTGGGACGGCCTGCGCTACCGCGAGGGCGAGATCGCCCGCGAGCGCGTCGTGGCGCCCTACGACTTCCGCGTCCAGAAGGACGAGCCCCTGCTGCGGCGCGAGCAGGAGGAGGCCGGGCTGGCGGTGGCTCCCGTGTACGTGGTGGACACGCGCGCCCAGGCCGACGTGCTCAACCGCTGGGCCGCGTTCCAGGACCACGCGCTGGCGCTGGTGTCCGACGTGCGCATCAGCCCCGCCGACCGCGCCGCCAAGCTCAAGGCGCTCGGCGTGCCGCTCGACGAGAGCGCCGCCGACGCGCTCGCCGCTCCCGGCCGCGCGCGCAAGGCGCTCGGCGCCATGGGCGGCTGGCTGGCCGAACTGGTGCAGTCGGGCATCGTGGCCGAGAAGAAGGGCGGCTTCATCCTCGGCTACCGCAACGTCACGCTGCGCGAAGGCGACACCGAAGGACTGGCGCCCGCGAGCCGTTTTCTCGAGCGCAAGGAGGCCATGGACCGGCTGAGCGTGCGCGCGCGCGAGCTGTTCCCCAACGACTCCCGCGGCGTGCAGCTGGTGCTCGCGCTCGCCGTGCCGTTCGTGCAGCCCACCGTCATGTACGACCGCGCCGAGACCGAGTGGCGGCGCGTGCAGGCCCAGGGCGCCGTGTCCGGCGTGATCGGGGCGGTCAAGAAGGACGAGCTGATCGTGGACGCCAACGAGCGCGTCTCGCGCGAGACCGTCCAGAAGCTGCGCTCGCTCCGCAACCTCGAGCTGGCGCGCAGCAACCAGAGCGAGTTCCTGTATCCGCCCGTCGCGCGCATGCTGCTCATGCTGCTGTTCATCGCGGCGTTCGCCACCTACCTGCGCATGGAACTCCTCGCCGTCTATCGCGACAACGGCATGCTGGCCATGTTCACCCTGCTCACGCTGGCCGTGCTGGGCTCGGCCGTGGCGCTGGTGCCGGTGCTGGGCTTTTCCGAGTTCACGGTGCCGCTGGCGCTGGCGCCGCTCGTCGTGGCGTCGCTGCTCGAAAAGCGCCCCGCGCTGGTGTTCACGCTCATGGTGGCCATCCTGGTGACGGCCGTGGCCGAGCTTCGCGCCCCGTTCGTACCCGTGGCCATGATGGGCGGCGTCACCGCCACCTACTCGGTCGCGCGGCTGCGCCACCGCTGGCACTTCGTGCGCGCGTTCTTCGCCATCGCCATGGCCAACCTGGCGGCCATCCTGGCGTGGGACCTGGCGCGCACCGCCACCACGCCCGTGCTGCTGCGCGACGCCATGTGGGGCGGGCTCAACGCGTTCCTCGCCACCATGCTGGCGTTCATGTTCCTGCCCATCGTCGAAACGCTGTTCCGGCTGACCAGCGACATCACGCTGCTCGAGCTGTCCGACCTCAACCGGCCGCTGCTGCGCCGCATGCAGCTCGAGGCGCCCGGCACGTACCACCACAGCATGGTGGTGGGCTCGCTCGCCGAGGCCGCCGCCGAGGCGATCGGCGCCAACTCGCTGCTCGCGCGCGTGGCGGCGTACTACCACGACATCGGCAAGCTGGCCAAGCCCGAGTACTACGCCGAGAACGAGCCGGCCGCTTCGCGCTCGCGCCACGAAAAGCTCACGCCCAGCATGAGCGCGCTGGTCGTGAAATCGCACATCACCGAGGGCCTCGAGCTGGCGCGCAAGCAGCGCCTGCCGCGCGCCGTGCTGGACGCGATTCCGGAGCACCACGGCACCATGGTGATGGCGTTCTTCTATCACAAGGCGCTCGAGACCGATCCCGGCGCGCGCCGCGAGGACTACAGCTATCCCGGTCCGCGCCCGCGCTCCAAGGAAACCGCCATCCTCATGCTGGCCGACGGCGTCGAAGGCGCCTCGCGCGCCCTGGCCGAGCCCACGCCGAGCCGCATTCGCGGGCTGGTGCAGCGCATCATCGACGAGCGCGTGCGCGACGGCCAGCTGGACGACTGCGGGCTCACGCTGCAGGAACTGGCGCGCATCCGCGAGTCGTTCATTCCCGTGCTCACCGCCATCTTCCACGTGCGCGCGCCCTACCCCGAGGCGCCCAAGAAGCCGGGCCGCGCCGATGCCGATCTCCGTCGCAGCGCCGACTGAGCACCGCCGGCTCGCCGTTCCGCTGCGCGCGCTCGTCTCGCTCGTGCTGCGCGGGCTGGGACGCCGCACCGGCGAGATCGCCGTCGTGCTCACGGACGACGCGGAGTCGCGACGGCTCAACCGCGAGTGGCGGGGAATCGACCACGCGACCGACGTGATCAGCTTCGCCTACGACGAGAACGAGCCGGACGCGGACGAGCGGCCGGTCACCGGCGACCTGGTGATCTCCATGGACCGGGTGCGCGTGCAGGCCGCGCGCTACCGTGTTTCGCCGGGCGCCGAACTGGCGCGGCTGGCCATTCACGGCACGCTGCACCTGTGCGGGCACGACCACATGAGGGCGGCCGAGCGCCGCGTCATGCGCGCCTTCGAGGAGGCGGCCATGGGGGAGGCGGCCACGCTCATCCGCGCGCTCGACGAGCGCTGGGCCAAAGCGCCCGCCACCCGCCGCCGGGCCGGGCACTGATCCGTCCGGACCGTTGCGCTCCCACCGGGGCGCCGGTGTACCGTGGCAGCGTCTTCCCGCCGTCATCGCACTTTCCGGAGGCTCCGATGAAGCCCGCCGTTTCCATAGCCGCTGCCGTGCTGCTCTTGACTTTCGCCGCTTCGGCGTTCGCCTCTCCCGGCTCGGGAGCCGCAGGCGCCGCTCCCTCGGGCTCGCCGCCGCTGCCTCGCCACGGCATGTCGGCGCCCCTGCCGGCCGACACGCTGGTGCCGGGCGGGCCGCAGCACGTGCCGCTCGCGACGCTGATCGCCTCGCTCAACCAGGCCGACTCCATCCAGGTGGGCCGCGTGGCGATCGTCTGGCGCGACACCGTGGACGCCGCGGGCGCCAAGACGCAGTTCCCGTACACGCAGCGCGAGGTCATGACGCGCATGCGTCCGAGCTGGCTGCGCCGCTTCACGCGCGCGCTGCTCAACGACTCGACCGCGCTGTCGGACCAGCTGTGCCCTCCTCCGTCGCAGCTTCCGGACGGCGCACAGCCGTGGATGACCACGGTGCTGTGGTTCTCGACCAAGAGCCGCGGGCAGGTGTATCTCAACTTCTTCGGCAACTGCGGATTCGCCGGCGTGGGCGGCCGTGTGCCGGCCGGGTTCTGGATCGACGAGAACGCCGACTCGCTGCTGGGCATGATGCGCGAGGCGCTGCCGGCGGACAGCGTGCTGCGCGACTATCGCGCCGCGCGCCGGTTGGCCATGGCCGCCGGAGGCGGAGAAGTGCTCCCGAAATTCGGCGAGTACGTGCAGGTGGACTCGCTTCCCGTGCCGCTCACGAGGGTGCAGCCTGAGTATCCCGCCGAGGCCCGCAAGGCCGGCACGCAGGGCACGGTGCTGGTGCAGGCGCTGGTCGGCCGCGACGGCCAGGTGAAGGACATGAGGCTGGTCACGCGAGTGGAAGGGCTGGACGCCGCCGCGCTGATGGCCGTGAGGCAGTGGAAGTTCCGGCCGGCCATCTTCGGCGGCAAGCCGGTCGCCGTGTGGGTCGCGGTGCCGGTCAAGTTCGAGCTCCACTGACCGCGCCGCGCCTCGGGCGTCCGCGCTCGCCAGAGCCGGGGCTCCGCGATAGAGTGCGCGCGGTCATCCCACGCGCACTTCGGAGCCTTCCCACTTCATGACGCCATCCCGCCCCAAGGGCGACGCCGGCCCGCTCGGCCGGCTTCGCAACTACCTGCTCACCGGCCTGCTCGTGCTCGCGCCGACGGCCGTGACCCTGTTCGTGTTCTACCGGTTGCTCAACTGGGTGGACAACCTGCTCGGGCGCTACCTGCGGTTCGAGGCGCTCGACTACCACCGCATTCCGGGGCTCGGGCTGGCCGCGACGCTGCTGCTGCTCGTGGTCGTCGGTTTTCTCGCTTCGCTCGCTGGGCAGGGCCCGCTCGCGCGGCTCTGGGACAAGGCGTTCTCGCGCATTCCGGGAGTGGGGCTGGTGTACGGCTCCACCAAGTCGCTCGGCGAGGCGTTCCTGACTCAGAAGGAGGAGCAGGCGTTCCGGAAGGTCGTGCTGCTCCAGTGGCCGCGGCCGGGCGTGTGGCGCCTTGGGTTCGTGACCGGCCACGTGAGCGCCGAGATCAAGGAGAAGCTCGGCGCCGACGTGGCGTGCGTGTTCCTGCCGCACACGCCGAATCCCGCGTCGGGTTTCGTGCACTACGCGCCCAAGTCCGACCTGATCTACCTGGACTGGGCGGTCGAGGACGGCCTCAAGGTGGTCGTGTCGGGCGGAGTGGTGCAGCCCGGCATGCCCTCGCCGTCGGAGTCGGTCCAGTCCTGAGCGTGTCCGCTCCCAACCCTCCGGAGTGATCCCATGGTCAGCAGCAAGGCGACGTCGGTCGAGCAGTACCTCAAGGAGCTTCCCGCGGACCAGGCGCGTGTGATCCGCACGCTGCGCGACCTGGTCAACAAGAACCTCCCCAAGGGCTACGCCGAATGCATGATCTGGGGAATGATCGGCTGGGTCGTGCCGCTGTCGCGCTATCCGGTCACCTACAACGGCCAGCCGCTCGCTTACCTGGGACTGGCGGCGCAGAAGAACAACTTCGCGCTCTACACCATGGGGCTCATGGGCGACCCCGCGAAGCTCGCGTGGTTCCAGGGCGAGTTCGCCCGCGCCGGGCTCAAGCTGGACATGGGCAAGTCGTGCATCCGGTTCAAGGCGCTCGAGGCGCTGCCTCTGCCGGCGATCGGCGAGATGGTGGCGAGCCTGCCGCTCGAGAAGTATCTCGAGCGTTACGAGCGCTTCAAGGGCAAGCCCGCCGCCCGCCCGACCGCCGCCGCCAAGGCGTCGGCCGCGCGCGCCGAGGCCCGGTACGGCGCGCAGCAGAAGCGGGCCGCGGCCGCCGCACCCGCCACGAAGAAAAAGGCCGCCGCCAAGAAGAAGGCCGCCGGCGCAAAGCCGGCCGGCAAGAAGGCGGCGCCCGCGAGGAAGAAAGCCGCGCGCAAGCGCTGACGCGCGCATGGCCATCGTCACGACCGAGGGCATCGTCCTCAAGGTGCACGCGCTGGGAGACACCAGCCGG
>JADLGX010000085.1 GCA_020849095.1 Candidatus Eiseniibacteriota bacterium | reverse complement strand
CGTTCGCCTCGATCTTCTTGGCGATGCAGGGACCGATGAACACCACGCCGGCGTCGCCGCCGCGCATGCGGCGCATCACGCGCGCCATGGCGATCATGGGCGACACGATGGGCGACAGCGAGGGCACTTGGGCGGGCGCATGGCGTTCCACGTAGCGCACGATGGCCGGGCAGGTCGTGGAGATGAACCGCTGCTCGCCCCCGGCCTCGAACAGCCGCGCGTACTCGCGCGCGACCAGGTCCGCACCGAACGACACGTCGGCCACGGCGGCAAACCCCAGCGCGCGCAGCATGCCGGCCAGCTGCGGGCCCGTGACGCCGGGAAACTCGGCGGGAAAGCTGGGCGCCACCAGCGCCAGCACCGGGCGGCCGGCGCCGAGCAACTCGCGCACCTCGTCCACGGTACTGCGCAGCAGCTTGGCGTGCTGCGAGCACACGCGCACGCAGTTGCCGCACGCGATGCAGCGCTCACCGATGACCCGCGCCTGGCCGTCCGTGATCCGGATGGCCTTGACGGGGCATTCGCGCACGCACGCGTAGCACATGCGGCAGCGTTCGGTGACGGTGGTGATGAACGGCGTGCTCACGGAGGACTCGGTTCCGCGCCCCGGCCGCGGGGCTAGTAGACCATCGTGCTCATCGTGATCTCGTTCCAGATCTCTTCGACCGTCCGGTGCATCTCGATCCGGCGGTCCTGGTAGTACGTGTGCAGCAGGTAGTGCGCCTTCTCGGAGTACGGGCGCTCGAGAAAGTCCCGGTAGAGCGCCTGCACCTGCGGGTTGTTGTGCGACTGCCGCGCGACGCGCTTGCGGTCGATGCCGAACAGCGTTTCGCGGCGCTTGAGCGCGTGCGGCAGGTAGGCCTTCTTGGAGCGCAGCGTTCCGCCGCCGTCCACGCAGCCGCCCGGGCACGCCATGATCTCGATGAAGTCGAAGTCCGCCTCGCCCGCGCGCACGGCCTCGACCAGCTGGCGCGTGGGCTTGAGCCCGTGCGCCATGGCCACCTTCACGGCGCCGATCGCGCCGCCCAGCTCGATCGTGGCGGTGCGCACGCCCTCGAACCCGCGCAGCTGCTCCAGCTCGATCGGGTCCATCTCGGCGCCGTTGACCGCGTGGTACATGGTGCGGACGGCCGCTTCCATCACGCCGCCCGTGGTGCCGAAGATCACGCCGGCGCCCGAGTACTCGCTCATGTACGGGTTGTCGAACGTCGAGGGCTCCAGCGCCTTCAGGTCCACGCCCTCACGGCGCAGCAGCCGCGCGAACTCGCGCGTGGTCAGCACCACGTCCACCTCGGGCACCTGCCCGTGCTGCAGCTGCCCCCTCACCGCCTCGTCCTTCTTGGCGGTGCACGGCATGATCGACACGACGCGGATGGACGAGGGATCGAGGTTCATCTTCTCGGGCAGGTAGGTCTTGGCGATGATCCCCAGGCACTGCTGCGGCGACTTGGTGGACGACAGCAGCGGCAGGATGTCCGGGTAGTGCTTTTCGGCGAAGTTGATCCAGGCGGGGCAGCACGACGTGAACGTGGGGCGTTTGCCCTCGCCCAGGCGGCGCAGGAGCTCGGTGCCCTCTTCCATGATCACCACGTCGGCGGCGAAGTTGGTGTCCAGCACGATGTCGGCGCCTATGCGGCGCAGCGCCGCGATGATCTGGCCTTCCACGTTGGAGCCCGGCGGCATCCCGAACTCCTCGCCGAAGCCCACACGCAACGCGGGCGCGAACTCGAACACCGTGACGATGCCCGGGTCGCCCAGGAAGTCGATCACCTTTTCCACTTCGTCGCGCTCGCCCAGCGCGCCCGTGGGGCACACCAGCACGCACTGCCCGCACGTCACGCAGGTGGAGTCCTTCTGCGACAGCCCGTGGCGCAGTCCCACCGAGGTGTCCTGGCCCGTGCCCGACACCACGAGCGCGTCCACGCCCTGGCCGTCGCGGCAGATCGCGATGCAGCGCTGGCAGCGGATGCACTTGCCCATGTCGCGGACGAGCGCCGGCGACGAATCGTCCACCGGGCGCGCGGCGGCGCGCGCGGGAGTGAAGAAGCGGTTCGTGCGCAGCCCCACGAACTGCGCCACGTCCTGCAGTTCGCAGTTGCCGTGACGAATGCACGTGGCGCAATCCTGGTGGTGGTCGGCCAGGAGCAGCTCCACCTGAAGCCGCTGCATCTCGCGGACGCGGCGCGTGCGGGTGGACACCTGCATGCCCTCCTGAACGGGCGTGTTGCACGAGGTCACGACCATCGGCTCCGCGTGAGCGCGGGTCGTGATCTCGGTCAGGCACACGCGGCAGGTGCCCGGCGCGTGGTCGATATCGTCCATTTCGCACAGCGTCGGAATGTGCACGCCGTGACGGCGCGCGCACTGGAGGACGGTCTCGCCCGGAATGGCGGTGATCGCCTCTCCGTCGAGCGTCATGGCCAGGGTGGCGGCGGGATCGGCTGCGGGCACGACGCTCATGATCAGGCCGCTCCTTCCGGGATGGGCTGTTCGGTCACGACCGAGTACACGCGGTAGCAGCGCAGACACCGCTTGGCCTCGCGGTAGGCGTCGGCGCCGCAGATGGTCTGCTCGACCTCCTCGAACATCTGCGTGCGCACCTCGGGGTCCAGCTCGGGATGGTGCACGCGGTACTGCGGCCGCACCGGGAACTCCGGCGTGTCCACCGCGAGCATCGCGTTGTCGTTGAGCAGCTCACGCATCCGCGAGCGCGGCGCGAACCGCACCTGCCCCTTGCGGATCCAGTCGTCGATGCTGCGCGCCGCCTTGAGTCCGGCCGCCATCGCGTGGATCAGCGTCGAGGGGCCGGAGGCGCAGTCGCCGCCCGCGAACACGCCGGGACGCGACGTGGCGAGGCTCGCGACGTCGGCCGCGACGCAGTTCCAGCGGTCCATGGCCACGCCGTCCTCGTCGGTGAGCGCGCCCTTGCGCACCTGCTGCCCGATCGCGGCGATCAGCGTGGCGCACGGCAGCACCCGCTCGCTGCCCTCGACCGCCTTCACGTTCACGCGGCCGCGAGCGTCGGGTTCGGTGGGCTCCATCTGCAGCAGTTCGACGCCGGTGATGTGCCCTTCCGCCGACAGGATGCGAGCCGGGTTCGTGAGGAAGTGGAAGCGGATGCCTTCCTGCTCGGCCGCCTCGATTTCGGTGTGGTCGGCCGGCATGTCCTCGCGGCGGCGGCGGTACACCACGTGCACGGCCGACGCGCCCATGCGAAGCGCCGAGCGCGCGCAGTCCATGGCCACGTTGCCGCCACCCACGACCACGACCTCGCCCTTCAGTTCGCGGTGACGATGCCCCGCCACGTGGTCGTGCACCTGCAGCAGGAACGCGATGCCGGGCTCGTAGCCCTGGAGCGTCGCGTCCTCGCCCTCGACTCCCAGGCGCGAGCCCTGCTGGCAGCCGAGTCCCAGGAACACCGCGCGATAGCCGCGAGCGAACAGGTCGTCCACCGAGAAGTCGCGCCCCAGTTCCTGCCCGTACAGCATGCGCCCGCCGAGCGACGTGATGATGCCGGTCTCGGAGCGCAGCACGTCCTTGGGCAGCCGGTAGCTGGGAATGCCGATCGCCGCCATGCCGCCGGCCACTTCCATGGCCTCGAGCACGTCCACGTGGTAGCCGTGCAGCAGCAGGTGGTACGCGCACGAGATGCCCGCCGGGCCGGCGCCCACGACGGCCACGCGCATCTCGGGCGGCAGCGGACCGCTCACCATGTCGCGCGTGAAGCGCAGCGCGTGCGGGCCCTTCTGCTGGTCGGCCACGTAGCGCTTGAGCGTCTTGATGCCCACGGCTTCGTCCACGAGCTTGCGGCGGCACGCCATCTCGCAGAAGCGCACGCACACGCGGCCGCACGTGGCGGCCATCGGGTACTTCTGCAGGATCACGCCCAGCGCGTGCTCGGGCTTGCCGTCGCGCACGTAGTCGATGTAGCGCGGCACGTTCACGCGGGACGGACACGCCTCGATGCACGGCGCGGTCATGTAGGTCATGCCGTACTGGCGCGGCCCCGGCGCCACGGCGGCTTCGCGCTCGATGATGTCGCGAAAGTGCGTGAGCGCGGCGATCAGCGCGTTGGCGCCGGTCTGCCCCAGCCCGCACAGCGAAGTAGTCGCCATCTGCCCGGCCAGCGCGCGCACGTCGTCGAGCGAAAGCGTCGTGCGCTCGCCGCGGCGCAACGCGCCCAGCGCATCGCGGATGAGAATGCTGCCCATGCGGCAGGGCGTGCACTTGCCGCAGGATTCGTCCGCGGCCTTGCTCATGTAGCGCCACAGCGCGTCGGTCAGGTGAACGCGCGCATCGAGCACCAGGAAGCCGCGATCGCCGAAGAACGCCCGGATCCGGTTGCCCTCGTTGAAGGACTCGAATCCCTTGAGACCGGGCAATTCCGGGGCATCACCATCCTGCCGTTCACGTCCGTCGTGAACGACGCCGTCCCACACTCCGTAGACCACGCGAGCCATCGACCTGTCCTTGCGGCCGGATGGCCGCCACAGCACGAAGGGGTGGCGGTTTCGCCGGTTGCAGGGGACCCTCACGTCGCTGTGCTTGGCGGAGCGAGGAGCCTGTTCCCCCTCCGCTCGTCGTGAATCGCCGCGCGCTCGTACGAGTGAGCGGCAATGTTCACGCGGATACGTTATCGGCTTTCGCATGTGCCGGGCAACGCGTCCTGCTCTCGCGAGTGGGCAATGCGGCGAAGCTTGATGAAGGCGTGAAGTTTTTTTCATTTCATGGGCATTGCCGATTTCGCGCTGACGAGTTCGCATGGTACTTCGTGCGTATATCGCCGCGACCGCCGGACGACGATGATGGAGCCGGTCTCTTCCGTCACGAGTCCATCGCTTCGCCCTTCGCCGCGCGCACGCCGCGCGACGAACGGCAGATCGCCGAGAACACATGCCCTCGTTCCCGCACGCGCGCTGCGCGTGCCTGTCCGCACTGTTGTTCGCCGCCGCGTGCGTTCCGGCGGGCGACACCCACGCGGCCACGCTGCGCGGCCGCGTGATCGATCGCGAAACACTCCGGCCGGTGGAAGGCGCCGCGGTGCGCGTGGCCGAGGCCGGCCGCGTGCAGTTCACCGGCGCCGACGGCGCATTCGCGTTCCTGTCGCTGCCCGCCGGACGCTGGACGCTATCCGCGCGCCATCTGGCGTACGCGGGCGGCGAGCGCGCGGTCACGCTGGCCGAAGCCGGCGACAGCGTGACGATCGCGCTGCGCACCGCCATTCACCCCGCCGACGAGGTGCTCGTGCAGAGCGCTCGCAGCGCGTTCCCGCTGCGTCGCGGCCCCTGGGCGGCCGGCGCGCGATCGGCGGAGCAACTGGCCGCGCAGAACGCCGTGACGCCGTCCGAG
Source organism: Candidatus Eiseniibacteriota bacterium (assembly GCA_020849095.1). Taxonomy (GTDB): domain Bacteria; phylum Eisenbacteria; class RBG-16-71-46; order RBG-16-71-46; family RBG-16-71-46; genus CAIXRL01. The sequence goes on along the minus strand of JADLGX010000085.1, from coordinate 290 downwards.
AAGGCGGCCGAACTTCCCGGCGTCGCGCTGGTGCGCGACGGCTCGTGGCAGACCGCGGTGAGCATCCGCGGCATGACGCGCTCCAATGTGGTGGCGCTCGTGGACCACACGCGCATCGAGACCGCCAACGACCTGGCCGGCGCGCTGTCGCTGGTCAATGCGGCCGACCTCGAGCGCATCGAGGTGATGAAGTCGCCGGGCTCGGTGCTGTTCGGCTCCGGCGCGCTGGGCGGCGCCATCCAGATGATCACGCGCCGCGCGCCGTTCGCGGCGGCCTCGCGCTGGAGCGG
>JADLGX010000084.1 GCA_020849095.1 Candidatus Eiseniibacteriota bacterium | reverse complement strand
TGTTGGCGCCGACCGAAAATTGACCACTTTTTCGGGGTGATGCCGACTGAAAATTGACCAGGGTGTTCAACCTATCCTGCTGATTTTTTGGGCAGGGGAAATGAGGGGTGATCACCATGGCAATGCTGGGGAAGGTACGAAGGCTGTACTTCCGGGACGGGCTGTCGATCAGCGAGATCGGCCGGCGCACGAGCCTGTCGCGAAACACGGTCAAGCGCTGGCTACGCGAGCCCGAGGCGGTGGCGCCGCGGTATCGGCGCCGGGCGGTGCCGACGAAGCTGGCGCCGTTCGTGGAAGTCCTGAAGGCGATGTTGGAGGCCGATGGCCACCGGCCCAAGGCGCAGCGGCGCACTGCCAAGGCGCTTCACCTGGAGCTGATCTCGCGGGGCTACGCGGGCGGCTACACGCGGCTCACCGACTACATCCGTGACTGGCGGCAGCAGCAGGGGCAGGCCAAGGCGTTGAACGCCTTCGTGCCGCTGCGTTTCGAGCTCGGCGAGGCCTTCCAGTTCGACTGGAGCGAGGAAGGGCTCGTCGTCGGTGGGCTCTACCGCAAGCTGCAGGTGGCGCACCTGAAGCTGTGTGCGAGCCGGGCCTTCTGGGTGGTGGCCTACCCGAGCCAGGGGCACGAGATGCTCTTCGATGCGCACACGCGTGCCTTCACGGCACTGGGTGGGGTTCCGCGGCGCGGAATCTACGACAACATGAAGACGGCCGTGGACAAGGTGAAGAAGGGCAAGGGGCGGGTGGTGAACGCCCGGTTCGCGGTGATGTGCGCGCACTACCTCTTCGACGCGGACTTCTGCAACGTGGCCTCCGGCTGGGAGAAGGGGGTGGTGGAGAAGAACGTGCAGGACAGCCGGCGACGCATCTGGCAGGAGGCGGCGCGCAAGCGATTCGCCTCGTTCCCGGAGCTCAACGCGTGGCTCGCGGAACGCTGCCGCACCCTGTGGGAGGAACTTCGCCACCCCGAGCACGGCCAGTTCAGCATCGCCGAGATCCTGGAGCATGAGCGCGAGCGCCTGATGCCCATGCCCCGACCCTTCGACGGGTACGTCGAGAGCGCGGTGCGAGTCTCGAGCACGTGCCTCGTGATCGTGAACCGCAATCGCTATTCGGTGCCCTGCGAGCTGGCGGGACAGATGGTGAGCGCGCGGCTGTATCCGACCCAGATTGCCGTGGTGGCAGGCGAGGCGGTGGTGGCCCGCCACGAGCGCCTGAGCGACAGGGGGCAAACCTCCTACGACTGGGAGCACTACATCCCGCTGGTGCAGAGAAAGCCGGGCGTGCTTCGCAACGGCGCCCCTTTCGCGGACATGCCCGAGGCGCTCAAGAAGCTGCAAGCGGCGCTCTTCAAGCGCGCCGGAGGCGATCGCGTGATGGCGCAGGTGCTGGCCGCCGTGCCCCTGGCAGGACTCGATGCCGTGCTGGTGGCGGTGGAACTGGTGCTCGAATCGGGCGTGGTGAGCGCCGAGCACGTGCTGAACGTGCTGGCGCGGCTCACCGCGGCGCCACCGCCAGAACGCGTCGAGACGGTCATCACGCTGTACGAGGAGCCGATCGCTGACACCGGCCGCTACGACCGCCTGCGCGTGAGCGAGGAGGCCGGCCATGCGTGATGTTGCCGCCGAACTCAAGGCGCTTCGCCTGAATGGCATGGCCGGCGCGTGGGCTGATCTGCTCTCGCAGGGCACCTCGCCCAGGCTCGATGCCTCCCGCTGGCTCGTCGAGCACCTGCTCGAGGCCGAGACAACAGAGCGGGCCCTTCGCTCCGTGAACTACCAGATGCACGCGGCCCGCTTCCCGGCGCATCGCGACCTGGCCGGCTTCGACTTCGAGGCCTCCAAGGTGGACAGGGCGCTTGTCGAGGCACTGGCCGAATGCGCCTTCACCGAATCGGCCCAGAACCTCGTCCTCATCGGCGGGCCGGGAACGGGCAAGACGCACCTGGCGACCGCCATCGGCGTGGCGGGCGTCACCCGCCACGGCAAGCGCGTTCGCTTCTACTCCACCGTTGATCTCGTCAATGCGCTCGAACGGGAGAAGGCCGACGGCCGGGCGGGGCGCATCGCCGAGAACCTGTCACGCCTGGACCTGCTGATCCTCGACGAGCTGGGATACCTGCCCTTCAGCCAGGCCGGAGGCGCGCTGCTCTTCCACCTCTTCTCGAAGCTCTACGAGCGAACGAGCGTCGTCATCACGACGAACCTCACCTTCGGGGAATGGGCGAGCGTCTTCGCCGACGCCAAGATGACCACCGCTCTCCTGGACCGCCTCACGCACCACTGCCACATCGTGGAGACCGGCAACGAGAGCTACCGCTTCCGGCACAGCAGCTCGACGGCGAAGACGCGCATCAAGGCGCGCGAGCAGGCCCGGCGCCAAGCGAGACCGGCTGAAGAAACGAACTGAACGAGGAAAGGAAACCCGAAACCGAACTACACTTATCCACAGCCGACCGCTTAGCGGACGGCTTCCGATCCCTGGTCAATATTCAATCGGCACAGGCGGTCAAAATTCGGTCGGCGCCAACAG
>JADLGX010000083.1 GCA_020849095.1 Candidatus Eiseniibacteriota bacterium | reverse complement strand
GCCACGACGTGTCGAACCCGGTGTTCGAGCGCGCGGGCGAGTCGCGCTACGTCCCGGGGCCGTTCGACGCGCCGCCGGACTCGATGGGCTCGAACGTGCTGATGCCGCTCGAGCGCACGTACAGCGAATGGCTGAACAGCGCCTATCCCAACGGCGTGTATGCGCCGGAGTTCGCGGGCAACAACCCGGGCGGGATCGTCTCGACGTGCCAGGACTGCCACATGCGGCCCGTGACGGGGAAGGGCTGCAACGATCCGGGCGCGCCGACGCGGGACAACCTGCCGCTGCACGACCTGACGGGCGGGAACACCTGGATGGGCGGAGTGATCCACTCGCTCTATCCGGGAGAGACCGATGCCGGGGCTCTGACATCAGCGGCCCTGCGTGCCCGGGGCATGCTGCAGGCGGCGGCGACGGTCGAGGCGACCGTCCACGCGGTGGCGGACAGCTTCCGCGCCGACATCCGCGTGACCAACCACTCCGGACACAAGCTGCCCACGGGCTACCCCGAAGGGCGGCGCATGTGGCTGCACGTGGTGGCGCGCGACGGCAACGGGGCGATCGTCTACCAGTCGGCCGTCTACGACACGAGCACGGGCGTCCTGGGGCTGGACGCGCGCGCACGCGTCTACGAAGCGCACCTGGGCATCTCCACGTCGCTTGCCGCGGCGCTCGGGCTGCCGGCGGGCCCGAGCTTCCACTTCGCGCTCAACGATACGATGTACAAGGACAACCGCATCCCGCCGTCGGGGTTCACCAACACGGCCTACGCCGCGTTCGGAGGAGCGCCCGTCGATCCCACGCAGCCCTCGCCGCGCTACGCGGACGGGCAGAACTGGGATGTCGCCAGCTATCCGCTGCCGCCCTCGGCGCGCACGGTCAAGGCGACGCTCTACTACCAGACCACGTCCAAGGACTACATCGAATTCCTGCGCGACGAAAACACCACCAATGGCGCCGGCCTCGCCATGCATGCGGCCTGGAGCGCCAACCAGAAGGCGCCACCCGTGCCCATGGCCGCCGACTCGGCGGCGTTCAGCACGCTCGACGCGCCCGGCCCCGTCGTCCCGCGGAAGCTCTCGCTGCGCGCGGTGTCCAACCCGTTCCACTCCACGCTCACGGTCGGGCTCTCGCTGCCAGCTCCGGCCCATGTGACGCTCGAGATCATGGATGTCTCCGGACGCCTCGTCGCACGTGTGCCCCGCGGCCGGCTCTCCACCGGTGAGCACCGGCTCACCTGGGACGGTCACGACCAGAGCGGCAGGGACGTCGGCGCCGGAGTGTTCTGGGCCGTCGTGCAGGCCGATCGCACCCGCCTCGTCCAACGGGTCGTGCGGCTGCGCTGAGATCGGGACGGACGCTCTCGTCCCCGAAAGCCGGTGGCACTCCCAGCTTGGGCGTTTCGTCCCGGGCGCGGCGGAGGAACCGAGGGCGTGTCCCGGCGGCCGGGGAGGGCGCATTCCGGGGTTACTTTCCGGCCAAGCTCGGTTATGCTGCGGCACTTGGCCACCGGCCACGCGGCCGCATGAAGCGACCGATGTTCCACCCGATCGAAAGCGCTCCCACTGACTTTCCCCACACAGTCCAAGGATGGCGAGCACACCCCGCTTCCTCGCCTGCCCGAGATCATCCAGGGCGGTATGGGCGTCGGAGTCTCGAACTGGTCGCTCGCGCGCGCCGTGTCGAGCCTCGGGCAGCTGGGCGTGGTTTCCGGAACGGTCATCGACACCGTGTTCGTGCGGCGTTTGCAGGACGGTGACCCCGGTGGCCACATGCGCCGCGCGATGGCGCACTTCCCGATTCCCGAGGTGGCCGAGAACGCGCTCAAGCAGTTCTTCCGGCCCGAAGGGCGTCCGCCCGGAACGCCGTACAAGCAGCTTCCCATGTACCAGCACATCGTGGACCGCGGCCGCGAGCAGCTCGCGATTCTCGCCGCTTTCGTCGAGGTGCATCTCGCCAAGGAAGGACACGACGGCCCGGTCGGCGTGAACCTCCTGACCAAGGTCCAGTTGCCGAATCTCGCACTGCTCTACGGGGCCATGCTGGCCGGCGTGGACTTCGTGCTCATGGGCGCCGGCATCCCGCGCGAGATTCCCAAGGTGCTCGACGCTTTCGCCGAGCAGCGCATGGTCGCGATCCGCCTCGAGGTGGAAGACCGCCAGGCGGACACGCCCGAGTACTTCTCGCTCGATCCGCGCGTGCACTGGCAGGGCGAGCCTCCTCCGCTCAAGCGTCCCCGGTTCCTTCCCATCATCTCCAGCCATTCACTCGCCACGGTGCTCGTTCGCAAGGCCGAGGGGCGCGTGGACGGCTTCGTCATCGAAGGCCCCACGGCCGGCGGGCACAACGCCCCTCCGCGCGGGGAGCTCAAGCTGAACGATCGCAACGAACCGGTCTACGGGCCACGCGACGAAGTCGATCTGGGCAAGATCGCCGAGCTGGGATTGCCCTTCTGGATCGCCGGCGGCACGGGTTCGCCCGAGCGGCTTCGCGAAGCCAGGGCGGCGGGAGCGCAGGGAATCCAGGTGGGGACGTTGTTCGCCTTCTGCGAAGAGTCCGGTATCACGGCACCGCTCAAGAAGTCCGTGCTCGAGGCGGTCAACAAGGGCGACCTCGACGTGGTCACCGACGCGCTCGCGTCACCGACGGGGTTCCCGTTCAAGGTCGTCCAGTGGCCCGAGGACCCGGCCAAGGATGCCGGCCGCAAGCGGGTCTGCGATCTCGGCTACCTCCGCGTCGCCTACGCGATGCCCAACGGACGCATCGGCTATCGCTGTTCGAGCGAGCCCGAAAAGGAATACGTCGCCAAGGGCGGCAAGCTCGACGAGACCGACGGGCGCAAGTGCCTCTGCAACGCCCTGCTGGCCACCATCGGGCTGCCGCAGGCCCGCAAGGACGGCCCCGACGAACCGCCGCTCATCACGAGCGGCGACGATCTCGTCAAGATCGGACGTTTCCTGCAGGGGCGCACCGCCTATCGCGCGCAGGACGTGATCGAGTACTTGCGGGGCTGAGCCTCGGGCCGCTCATTCGTTTCGAATGAACGTGCCCGAGCGCAGTTCGGCGATCGCCTGCTTGAGCTGGTCGCTGGTGTTCATCACGATCGGCCCGTACCAGGCCACCGGCTCCTCGATCGGACGCCCGGAGCACAGCAGGAAGCGGATGCCCTGCTCGCCAGCCTGCACGACGATCTCATCGCCCGGGCCGAACATCACGAGATTGCGGTCACCGGCCTGCTCGCGCATGACTACTTCCTCGCCGTCCCGCTGCACTTCGTGCAGCACGCCGAGCGGGGCGGAGGAGTCGCGGAAGCTACCGCTGCCTTCGAAGACGTAGGCGAACGCGTTCCGGCGTGTGTCGATCGGGAACGTCTTGCGCCGGCCCGGCGGCACCCAGACGTCCACGTACTGCGGTTCGGCGGCGATGCCGTCCACGGGACCGCTCTTGCCCCAGAACTCGCCCACGATCACGCGCACGCGCGTGCCGTCGTCGTCCGTGATCTCCGGGATATCCTTCGCCGCGACGTCCTGGTAGCGCGGCGCGGTCATCTTGAGCGACGAGGGCAGGTTCGACCACAACTGGAAGCCGTGCATGCGCCCGAGCGCGTCACCCTTCGGCATTTCCTGATGCATGATGCCGCGGCCCGCGGTCATCCACTGCACGTCGCCCGCGCCGAGCAGCCCTTCGTTGCCGAGGCTGTCGGCGTGCGTGACCGAGCCGGCGAGCACGTACGTGATCGTCTCGATGCCACGGTGCGGATGCCACGGGAAGCCCGCCATGAAGTCCGCGGGCACGTCGTTGCGAAAGTCGTCGAACAGCAGGAAGGGGTCGGTCTCTTCGGTGTCGCCGAAGCCGAAGGCACGGCGCAGCTTCACCCCGGCCCCTTCGACGGTGGGCGTGGCTTCGACGATGCGGCGCACGGGACGGATGGACATGTTTCCTCCGGCGAAACGGGATGGCGCGTCGGGACGGACTGCGGCGGACATCCCACAGATGCTCCGAACTGCGCGCGCGATTCGTCACGCTCTCGACACGCCGGCGCTCATTCGCCGGCCGCGCGTCACTTGAGCAGGAACACCTTGATCATCGTGTCGCCGATGCCGACGAGCGCGGCGCCCGCGACCAGTCCCGCGCAGATCGGCTCGTGGGTCTGCAGCCAGAGCTTGTTCCCGAACGATTGCGGTTTGCCGCGGTAGAGGGCGTCCATGATCGCGAAGAAGGACGCGCCCGCGAACATCGCGATCACGGAGTCCGGGGGCACGAGCACGCCCAGGCCGATCGCGAGCGGGCTCAGCGGAAAGCGGTTCTTCGTGACGATGCGGGCGATCTCGAACACGAGCCCGACGAGCGCCGCGACGATCATCGAGGTGAGGATCGATCCCGTGAGCAGCGTGCCGTGCCCGCCCGGCGCGAAGATCGAAGTCACCAGCTCGGAGACGCCCTTCCACTGCACGGCGGACGGGAAGCTGAACTGCCCGCCCTCGGGCGCCATGACCGACTGCAGGTTCATGCCCGGCTTCCAGTCCGACAGGAAGAGCAGGTAGAAGAGCGGAGTGGAGGCGATCGCGCCGGCGAAAATGCCGATCGCGTGGCCGATCGCCTGCTGGCGAGGCTTCGCGCCGAGCATGTAGCCCGGCTTGATGTCCATGAGCAGGTTCGAGGCGTTCGACGACACCTCGACACACATGACGCCGGTCATGAGGTTGGTGGGCGGATGCGTCGGATCCATGGCGCCGAAGGTGAACTGCGGGATCTTCGACAGCGCGCCGGTCGGCGTGATGCTCGTCATGGCGGTGCTGCGCGCGGCGATGAGCGTGAGCAGCAGGATGAGCGGAATGGCGAGCGCCCCGAACAGCGGGTGCACTCCGAACCAATGCCACGCCATCCACACGCCGATCCCGCCGATCACCGGAATGCCGGCGTAAGACACCCACAGCGGCAGCTCGATGTCCGCGAGCACGTCGGGTTCCTTCGAGGCCGCGACCGCTCCGGGAGCGCGGCGCCGCGTGAGCATGCGGAAGGCGTCCACGAAGATCTGCGGCTTGGCGAACAGGGACACGAGCGAAGCGGTGACCATGATCGCGATGCCCCACCAGAGCGACCACGAGTTCACCACGTGCACACGGCCGAACACGGCGGTGCCCTCCGCGACGGAGCCGGACCGCGGCAGGATCTCGCCGAGCACGATCATCCACGGCACGAGGATGACGAAGTTCACCACCATGCCGAGCATCATGCTGCTCGCCGTCTTGATGCCCATGAGCCCGCCGGCGCCGAACATCGCGAAGTCCATCGCGGGCCGCAGGCCCAGCTGGCGGATGTCCACGTTCGCGAGGCGGATCACCTGCGCCGAGCCGCTTTCCACGAGGCCGTAATACCAGGCATCGAGCTCGCGAGGGAGCTTCCAGACGTGCGCCCGGCCCAGGAGCCGCTCCTGGAGCCATTTCATGTAGTTCTCGCCCGAGAGGAACGTGATGCTTCCGGCGACAGCGGCGGCCCACGCGAGCGAGCGCGCCTTGAACAGCCCGATGGCGGCGTCGGCCGAATAGAGCGTGTCGAGCACCACGCCGCACGCGCGTCCCTGCGGGAAGGGCTGCTGCTCGTCGTTGATGAAGAGGCGCTTCATCGGGAACGCCACGAGCACGCCGAGCAGCGAAAGCACGACGTTGAAGGCGAGCATGGGCAGCCACGGCATCGGCTCGTTTTCGATCCACATGTACGCGGCCATGCCGGAGATGAGCGGCCCGGTCATGTAGCCGGCGGCCGTCGCGACCGACTGCGTGGCGTTGTTCTCGAGCACCGTCATGTCGGTCGCGCCGAGGCGGGCGAAGACGCGGAAGATCGCGAACGAGAGGATCACCGACGTGAGGCCGACGCCGAGCGACCAACCCGTCATGGCGCCGACGTACAGGTTGGTCGCGCTGAGCAGTCCGCCCAGGACGAAGCCCGTGAGCGCGGCGCGAAACGTGAGCTGGGGCATGTCCCCGCGGTAGACGTTCGCCAGCCACCAGCGGTCCTTCTGCTCACGCGTCCAGGTGCGGACCTGCTCTTCGGTCAGGTGCTCGATCGCCATGCATCCTCCGGTGTGGGGTACGGGAGGGTGCAGCATAGGCGGGCGCGCGGGGCGCGCTCAAGAGCGTTGCGCGCTTACCGGGGCTGGGCCAGCCTCAGCGTGAAGTTCTGCTCGGCCTCGCCGCCCTTGCCGTCGGAGACCTTGAGCCGGACGGTGTACTCACCGCGCCGCTGCTCGGCGGCCGGGAGCTGCCACTCGATCGCGCCGCGGGCGTCCATGATCATTCCGGGAGGGCCGCTCACCAGCTGGTAGGTCAACGCATCGCCATCGGGGTCGCTCGCCGCGAGCTGGTAGTGCCACACCGTGTCGGAGTACTTGGGCGCGCCGGGCGTCGAGGCGAACTGGGGGAGGTGATTCTCGAAGTCCGCGTGGTCGGCGCGAACGGGGTTCGAGGAGGAGGACTCGTCGCTTGCCACGACCTCGACGGCGACGCGGTCGCCGCGCGAGATGTTCGTGGCCGAAATGCTCGCACCGCGCGCGTCGGCGATCGGCTGGCCGTTGCGGTACCAGCGGTACTCGAAGCGCGGCGAATCGCCGTCGGGATCGAGCGATTCCACCTGGGCGCGCAGCTCCGTGCCGGACGCCGCTGTCGCGGTGGCGACCGTCACGCGCGTGATCCGTGGCGGGGAATTGGCGATCCCCACCTCGGCTGTCGCTTCACGCGTGACTCCGTCCGGGCCGGAGGGAATGGTCACGACGACCGAGACGCGATCCCCGCGCGAGAAGCGGCCCGCCATTTCGGGGCCGTACTCCCCGGCGAGCAGCTGACCGTTCTTCCTCCACTCGAAGCGGCAGGTGGAGGGATCGCGGTTCTCGTTGTCGAGCATCACGCGCAGTGTCGAGTTGGCGAACGGCTGATCGGGCACGATCCGGATGCCGCCGGTCGAGTGCGACGCGGTCTGCACGGCGGGCTTGCCGGACCCCGCGGAGCATCCGCACGCGATCCACGAGACCAGAATCGCTCCGAGCAGCTGTGCCTTCATGGGACGCGACATTTCGAGGCCCTCCTGTGGCCCGGCAAGCGCCGACTCAGCGCGGCGTGTTGGCCGGCTGCTCCTTGACGAACACGCTCATGTCCACGTTGGAGAGCGCCATGTTGCGGGCCGGCCGGACGCTGATGCTGTAGACGACCGCGGGGCCCGCCGTCTGGACACCGCTCACGAAGATCCGGCGGTTGCTGTACGAGGTGCCCACGGGCACGAGGCCCTTGCCGACCTCGTAGATGCTCGCGTCGGGGGCGATCCGGTACGCCTTGCCGTCGAGGAAGATCTCTCCCGCCAGCGAGCCGCTGAAATCGCCGGAAACCCCGAATCGCGGCAGCGACGGAGCCGCCGGCGCCGGCTTCTTGCGCGGCTGATAGGTCCGGCTCTGCGCCCCGGCATCGCTGATGACAGCGGCGGCCAGGAAAGCGGCCAAGGAGAGAATCACGAGTGAACGAACGGGAAATCGCATGTCGTCCTCCTAGTTCCAGATCTGGCGCCAGGAGCGCACGTTGAGCTTCCGCAGGCCGGTGTTGATCTGGTGCGTCAACAGCACGGCGTTCGAGGACTGCAGGATCAGCGCTTCGTTGACGAGATCCACGGACGGGTCCGCGAGGATGCCGTCGCCCATGGACTGCGCGCGGCCGTCGATGGTGTTGTTCTCGGTCTCGTTGGAGTGGTCCGGCGCGGAGCCGTCGTTGTAGTCCAGCGAGTAGAGCCACGAACGGCCGCCGCCGGCGCACGCGTCGGCGTTCGGCTTGAACGAGGGCACGTACAGCGTGCCGGCGATGAGAGCCGGACTGCGCGTGACGCGCTCGCCGGCCTCCTCCATCAGATGGATGTACCAGCCCTTCTTGGTGTTCCCGATCGAGTTCACCGCGGTGGTCTGGTTCACCAGATCGGAGAGGGCGACCGTGCCGCCCGTTCCATCGTCGGTGATCGCATAGATCGTCTGCTGGGCCGTGTCCGTCACGTCGGAGGCCTGGAGGTACGCCCCCGTTCCGAAGAAGACCATCGGACGGCCGGCGGCATCCATCGTCACCACCGGAGCCGCCTGGATAGGCTTGCCGCTGTCGAACAGCAGTGACACGGTCCACGGCGACGCGTTCAGGTCCACGCGCCAGAGTCGGCCGACGAGGTCGCCCAGGTAGAGCACGTCGTCGAAGCCGTCGAAGTCCGTGTCGATCGATGTCGCCTTGGTGGTCTTGTTCCAGGTCACCGGCGAGCCCAGCGCGTACGTCCCCGCCACGGAGCCGTCCAGCGGATCGATCGCCAAGAGGTTGGTCTGGCTCGTGCCCGAGGCGAGCCCGGTCCCGACGGCGAACATGTGCTTGCCACGCCCTCGGTCCCTCACCAGGGTGGGGACGTTCCACGAGCCGTTCAGGCTCGGGATGTTCACATCCCACATGACACTGATCTGGTTGGCCGCGGGGTTGGTCACGTCGATGGCGAACAAGCCGCTGCCGCCTCGCTCCTCGCCACCGACGAGCATGGTCTTCCAGCTGCCGCCCACATACACGTCGTAGGCCGCGGGTGACATGTTCGCGAAGTAGCCATGGCAATAGGACGTGCTGGTCAGTTCGGACAGCCGTCCGAGAAGGGTCTTCGGAACGTAGGACCACAGCTCGGTGCCGTCCTCTGCGTTGAAGCAGTGCAGCATGCCGTCATTGGCGCCCACGTAGAGCGCCTCGGTGCGCGACGCGTTGGCCGAGCGGAACGACGAGTAGTTGTTGATCGACGTGAAGCCCGTGGGCTTTCCGACCATGATCGGGGCGGAGTCCACGATGTCACCCAGCCGCCAGCCACCCCGGTCGCGCATGCCGGAAACGTAGTCGCCGCGAGTGAAGTTGATGATGTTGGTGGCCGCGGTAGCGTCCGCCGCCCCCAGGAGCGTCTGCAGGCTCGCCACGTTGGCGGCCGTGAGCGGCACCAGGTTCGTGCCCGTCGTGGACGTGAAGATGTTGCGCGTTCCGGGATCGCGCGCCTCCAGCAGCGAGCCCGCCTCCCAGATCGCGCCGTTCCCGGAGTGGTAGGGCAGGGCGAACGCCTCGACGTAACCGCGCCACGTCTGCGACTCGTAGCGGGCGCGGAAGAGCCGGTTGCTGGTCCGGTCTTCGGCCGAGACGACCGAGACAGCGGCGCCCGAGGAGATGCGCGTCTCGATGGCGCTGAACGCCGCGCTCAAGGCCGCGCTCAGCCCATCCAGGCTGTTCACGCTGTAGTAGTCACCGCCGCCCTTGTCGGCGGTCAGCTGAAGAATGGGGGCGTTGATGTTGAACCCGATGACGAACGTCGCGACGTTCTGGATCCCTTCCATGTCCGCCCGCAGGTCGTTGCGGTACATGTAGGTGGCGACGTCGTCCAGGTAGTGCGAACAATCGAAAGTGTTCGGGTAGGGCGCGCCGAGGCTCGTGCAGTTGCCGGGATCGAGGCCGTCCCCGTCGTAGTCGCGCAGGTAGGCCGGGACGTTCAGGTCCTTGGTCGGATGGCCGTCCGAGACGATGATCGTGAACGACTTCTGGCAGCTCGCCTGGATCGGTGCGCTCGCATCGCTGGTCTTGAAGTAGTCGAGGATTCCGACGAGGGTTTCAGCGAGCGGCGTGTACGAGTCGGCGCCCAGCGCGTTGACGGAGGTCGCAATGGTCGCGGAACTGGTTCCCATGGCGGAGACCAGCGTGCCTCCCGTGCTGCCGTTGAACTTCGTGAGCCCGAAACGGCAGTTGGTCGCCGTCGACAGAACCGTGTTGACGGCCTGCTTGGCGGCCTGGATGCGCGTCAGCGTGGGAATGGCCGCCCTCTGTGTCGCGGTCGCGCTGTAGAACACCCAGTTCAGGTAGTTCCCCGAATAGTCGCCGTCGTAGCCGGCGTCGCTGTCCACCAGATAGGCGCTCGGAGTGGACGTCCACTTCGAGTTGAAACTGCGGGGTGTGTAGTAACCATCCGTCGCGATGGAATAGGTGCTGCTCGAGCTGAACTTGCCCGTGTACGTCGTCGCCGGGTTGTAGGCGGTCGAGTAGACGATCTCGTTCATGCTTCCCGATGTGTCGAGCAGGATCATGACGTTGGCTTCGCCGCCGCCATGGCTGATCACCAGCGGCACGTCGCAGGTCGCGAGCGACGGAGAGACGAGGGCGGACATCATGGCCACCGCGGTCACGCCGGATACGATGATTTGCGCGATTCTACGCATGGTCAATACCCCTCTCGATACAGTCGCGTCGCCGTGACCTGGACAGCCGCTTCGGACTCCTGGGAACTCGCGCCTCGCGCGTCCACCGTGTACTCGTAGTCCTTGAACTCCACGCTCCAGCCCGGACGGAACCGCTTGCGCGTGAACGTGACGTCGTACTGGTAGCGATTGTCGTCCCGCAAAGTGGCGTAGGAGGCCGCCTTGAAGACGTGGCTGAGCGTGTCCACCAGCATGGGCGGGCTGGACTGGCGATGGATCCAGTTCACGCCGGCTTCACTGGCGGCGTCGGCGGAGTAGAAGGACCGGCTGTTCGTGTACTCGGCGAACGCCGTCTTCTTCTCGGTCGTCACGACCGTGATCGCGATGGCCGCGAGCACCGCGAGCACCGCGAGCACCCCCAGCACCATCACGAGCGCCGACCCCTTCTCGTCATTCCGTCGCTGGTTCATCCGAGGTTCCTCCCAACCCACTGCAGCATGGCGAAGCTCCTACATGTTCCGCAGCGTGACCCGCGTGGACAGGGTGAGCGGCTGCGATTGCCGGACTTCCGAGGTGAAGCTGAGGCCGATCGAGTGCACGCGCGCCGCGTCCGTCGTACTGAGCGGGAAGCCGGTGATCGGCTGGTTCGCGGAGTCGAAGTACTGGAGCGTCATCGCCGTGACGTTCGCGAGCAGGACGACCGGGCCGGTGCCCGGATCCCGCGTGATCGTCCCGGTCGTGTCGTTGTAGGCATACGTCACATCCTCGGACGGCTCGGCCGTCTGGATCGTGCCGTTGCCGTTGAGGTCCGCCCGTACACGAATCCGCAGCGAGTCCGCCGAGACGATTCCGACGATGCCCACGGGAGGGCTGCTGGGGTCGGCGCCCGCCTGGCGCAGTTCGGTCGAGATGAGGGACAGCGCCTGCCGGGCGCCTCCCTGCACCGTCGCGCGTTCCGACGTGCGCGACTCCATCCGGCTGGAGCCCATCATGATCGTGGATGCCACGAGCATCACCGTTCCCAGGATGGCGGCGGTGACCAGGAGCTCGACCAGCGTCATGCCGGCTTCGCGCCGGCCGCGAGTGCGGGGAGTGGTCTTCATCGGGCCGACACCAGTCCGTCGAGGGTGATCGAACGAGGGGACGCCGTGCCCTCGGTCCAGGACACGGTGACCGTGATCTGGCGCAGGCCGACGTTCACGGAGTCCACCTGGGTGATGTAGTCGAAGCCATCCGATGTTCCGGTGTCCGCCGCGGCGGCCGCGAAGCCGCCCGCGCGGGTTTCCTCGATCTTTTCCTGCGCGAGGCTCAGCGCGCGGGTCTGGCGGCCGGTGGCGTAGACGTCGTTCGAGGATCGGGTCTGCACGCCGGACAGCGCCATGATGCCCACGGCGATCACGAGCAGCGCGACCATCAATTCGATCAGGGTGACGCCGCGCTCGCGGCCGCCGCCCGAAGCGGTGTGCATCCGGCGCTCAGTCACGGGCCACGCTCCCGCTGGTGGTGAGCCGGACGACTCGCGACTGCCCGCCGGCGCTCAAGGTCATGGAGACCGCGTCGGTCAGTCCCCAACCGTAGAAGTTGGCCGTGTCCGTCGCGGCGATGGTCACTCCCCGGGGAAGCACGCGGGTGCGGATCGTCGCGGCAGGAGAGACGCGCCGCACGACGTAGCCGGTGTCCGCGAACTGGATCGTGTAGTTCTTGCGCTGCATGTTGGCCAGTGACCGCGTGTAGTAGAGATCGGAAGCCAGAGTCGTCGCCGCGCCGGACAGCCGGCTCGAGCGCAGGAAACCGGACACCGGCGGCGCGGCGATGGCCGCCAGGATTCCGAGGAATGTGACGACAACCAGCAGCTCGAGCAGAGTGAACCCGCGCGCTGGATGTGAACGTGCCTTCATGGCGAGCTCCAGAGGTCCGGTCGAACGTTCTCCACACATCGGGGAATCGGCTGACAACAGCATCGGCACGACCCAAAGGACTATTGAGAGGGCAAGTCACGGGCCAGACCCGAGTGGGCCCGCAAACGTCGCCATTTCTGGCCTTATGCGGGCGAGTGAGCAGGCGCAGGCGCGCGGGCCGTGCGAGATGCAATGCGGCGCCATGCAGCGCGCCCGTCCGGAGGGGGCGCGAGGGGGCTGGGGCCGACGGGAATCCGCTTGGGCGAAAGTGCTGTCCGAGGCTAGATTCGCGCGCCCGGTGGCTGGCCGGTCATCGAGCGCTCTCTCGAAAGGAGTGCCCCATGATGCCGCAACTGCCCGGTGTGAGCGCCCCGGTCCCCAAGACCGCCTGGGTTCTCGCGGTGGCCGCGGATCTCCTGCAGTGGGCGCTCCTGCCCTTGTTCGCGGGAGGTGCGCTCTCCGGGTTCAACGTGGCGCTCGACCTCGTCGTCGCGGTGGTGCTCACGCGGCTGCTGGGCTGGCACCTCGTCCTGCTGCCGGCCTTCGCAGCCGAACTGCTTCCGGGCGTCGACCTGGTTCCCAGCTGGACGGCGGCCGTGTGGTTCGTGGCCCGCTCGCGTCGGGCGCCGCCCCCGGGAACTTGAGCCGGGCGGGCGGCAGGGGATGCGCGAAAGGAACCGGGAGGATCAGCGATCCGGCAGGGTGGACGGACGGTCGTCGTGCGCCTGACCGCTCGTGGCGTACCCGGGCATCGCGGCCCGCAGCGACGTCAGGACGAAAAGCGCGGCGATGCCGAGCAGGACGGCCAGGATAATCGCGCGCGGGCGAAGGAGCAGGGGCGGGTTCAGTGCGGCGCCGCTCATCGTCGGGGTTCCGGAAGTCATGATGTTCCTCCCACGTGGCCCGCGGGCACCCTGCCTCGCTTTCCGGCCACGCGGGCGAAACTAGCGGCCGCGTGTTAACGCGGAGTTTCCGTCCCATGACGCCGCTGGCAACTCTTCGGCGGGCCCCCCAGGCGGCAATGGCGCGCGCCCACTTCACTCGACCGTTCAACGAAAGCCCGCAAGCCCATGCCTCAATGATGGAACCCGAACATCCCGCGGTGCCCCGCCTGCTGTTCCCGGATGCTCACCGAGAGCAGCTTCGCGCCCGGGGAGGACTGGGTGGCGAACACGAACTCGCGCTCCTTGGCGTTGGAGTCCATGAGCCGGACCACCAGTTCCCCGGGTTTGGACGTGAGCACCTTGGTGAGCTGGAGCTTCCCGTACTGGTCGCGAAGAGCCCGGTACTTCTCGACGCGAACACGCGTGCTGCGAGTCTCCAGGCTTTTCGGGGCCATGTGCCGCTCCAGGTAGACGCGCATCGAGTCCTCTCCGAAGCAGAAGGCGTTCACCCAGCCGCGCGCGAGCGCGCCCTCGGGTGTGGCCGGCCAGCCTTCGGCGGCCGCGACGGCCGGTGACAGGCACACGAGGAGAACGAGAAGGCCGAGTGCGAGAAGCCGGATGATGTGTGTCACGGGTGACCTCCGGGGTGGGAAACTCAATCGCGGGCGAACGCCTCGCGAACGCTCAGGCGCGCCGCGCGCCGGGCGGGCACGAGGCTGCCCAGGGTGGAGAGCGGGAGAACGAGCGCCAGCCAGATCGCGTTGGACCCCGGCCACAGGTAGGGATCTAGCGGCGCCTGGAAGAAGATCCGCCCGCAGGCCTGTTCGAGCGCGATGCTGAGCGGGACGGTGAGCAGGCTCGCCAGCACCCAGCCGGCGACACCCAGGAGCAGCCCCTCGAGCCACACCATTCGCGCCAACATGGCGGGTGTGGCTCCGATGGCCTTCATGACCGCGAACTCGCGCGTGCGCTGGACCACACCCAGAGTGAGCGTGGTGGCGAGCGCGAGCGAACCCACGAACACGACCACCGCCGATGCGAGCGTGAGGATGGACAGGATGATCACGAGGTGGTCGAGAATGCTCTGCTTGGCGTCCTCCATCCGCTGCACGTGCCCGAGCGTGATGCCGCGGCGCTCGCACTCCGCCTCGATCGCGCGCACGGCGGCTCGCTGGTCCGCGTCCGAGTGCGCGCGCAGGGCCACTCGGACGTTCCGGGTCGAGTCCGGGGACTGCCCGTTCGCGCGCAGGACCACTTCGCGCGCCGCATAGATGACGGGCATCGGGGCCAGTTCGCGAACGATGCCCGCGACGGGAAGCGCCAGTACCCGCCCGCGCAGCCGGACGCGAACGCTGTCCCCGGGATGAATCCCTCCGGCAAGCTTCGCCACCACCTGGTTCACGAGAACGCCCTGGGCATCGCCGCGCTCCCAGCCGCGCCCTTCGATCACTCGCGGACGGAACATGGCGCTGCCGCTGTCCGGGCCCACCAACGCCGAGGTGACGCTGGCGACGCCGTTCGCCCCGAGCAGCCAGGGCGAGCTGCCGGGCCAGCATTCCGAAGCCGTCACCGCGGGCACGGTCGAGAGCAGGTCGCGAACGTCGGCGACGGCGAGCCGGTCCTCGAAGGTGACCATGAGGTCGTAGGGGCGGCGCGCGAAGTCCTCGCGCACGCTGCGGCGCCAGTCCTCGCCGACGTTGAGCGCCGCCATGAAGACCGCCCCGGCGATCGAGAAGAGCGCCAGGCCCAGGGCGAGCTGGGCGCGGCGGGCGAACGTGCCGCGCAGCAGCAGCGCGAGCGGCCGGGGCATGCCGGGGAACAGGGACAACGCCCGGTCGAGCGAACTCAGCAACCCGGGCGACGGGCCGTCGCTCATGCATTCCGCCACCGTGACGCGCGCGGCGCGGCGGACCGGGCCGAGTGCCACCAGCAGCGGGACCGCCACGCCGAGCACCAGGACCACCAGCGGGACCTCGAGGGGAAACGGCGAGCGCGAGACGTCCGTGTTGAGGATGCCCGCCGAGAATCCCGCATAGGCCCTGCCCGCCCACATGCCGGCCGGAAGGGCGACGGCCAGCGCGCAGGCCGCGAGCAGCCCCACCTGCGTCAGGGCGATCCCGGCGATCTGCGAACTGGTGCCGCCGATCGCCTTCATGATGCCCACCTCGCGCAGTTGCTCCGCCATCATCGCGCGCACGACGCTCGTCACGAGCACCGCGCTCAGCGCGAAGCTCAGCAGCCCGAAGACGAGCAGCAGG
>JADLGX010000082.1 GCA_020849095.1 Candidatus Eiseniibacteriota bacterium | reverse complement strand
TGTCGCCCTCAATTACAGCCGTTTTGACGCCAACGGCAAGAAGCTGCTCGGGTGCTACGGCATCTACGGTGTTACGAACAACGACGGGAAGTGGGGCATCGAGTTCATGTCCACGATCTTCCGTCCCGCCGACCAGCTGCATCTGGACTATGACGCCAGGCAATTCGCGGAGCGCTCGATCCACGACACCTATCGGGACCACGACCTCGGCCGCAAGTACAACGGTCTGAATCCGAATTACACGGCGGTACCGATCGTGAATCCCGGCAAGTGGGGCGGCGTGACCATCGGCTCCTACTCCTTCTCCTTCGTCGGCAGACCAGGCCATTCATCGATGGACGCATACAAGGTGAAGGACGTGAAGAGTCGGCTGCGTGTCTTCGAGGAACGCGCCAGCGCAGCTCCGGTCGCACAGGCGCCCGGCGACACGGAGGTTGCCAACGGCGACGAAAGGTTCCGCAGTATCTCGGGCGGCGGGGTCGGGAAATTCTTTCAGACGCTCGAGTGGCACGAATCGCGGGTGCTCGCCGCCGACATGGAGAAGGCGCACGCGGTCTCGGGGAACAACCGCTTCATCGAGGATGGGTCGCTCGCCAACAGGGGTCTGTACATGGTGGTCCTCCTGTACCGCAACGGCCGCTTCACGGCCTCGGACAATGGCGGAGCCATCTTCGGCCGCCAGATGTACCAGGACCGCACCAACGATCTGCTGCCTCCGGAAATCTAGAATTCGCCCGGCAGGCATCCGTCAGAGAGACGCACTGCCCTCTTTCAGGCCACTGACGCCCTTCCCCTCAACCACTGAGCCCCGGCATGTCGAAGCCGGCAGCAGTCAGTTCACGCACGACCTTCGTCGACTGCTCGACAGTGACTTCCACGAACGGCGGCCGCACGGTCGTCCACGCAGGATCAGCCGTGAAGTGCGCAATGATCGCCTTCAGCGCGGGAATCATCGAAGTCTGCACCTGCAGGATCGTACGGATCCTGTCCGCGAATGCCTGCCACAACTCCGCAGCGGCGGAGGGCCACGCCTGGTAGACCTGATTGATTCCATGCGGATTCACGTTCGCGCCTGCAGTGATGCAGCCGGCGCCACCCGCGCGCAGGGTGCGCAACAGGAACACTTCACTCCCTGCGAAGACATCGAATCCCTGGCTGGCGAAGTTGTCGATCAGCGCCTTGGTATTTTTCCAGTCGCCGGAACTGTCCTTCACGCCCGCGATCGTCTTCGGGTAGGTCCGCAGCAGCCGCTCGATCAGCCCGAGCGTGATCGGCACCTGAGACACCGGCGGAATGTGGTAGAGGTAGACCCGCAGCCGGTCGTCGCCCACGCGCTGCACTATCTCGCTGAAGCTCCGGAAAAGCCCGTCGTCCGACACCCCTTTGTAGTAAAGGGTCTTCGCTGATTAGTGTGGGTGAAAATGATGTCGCGATCATGCTGCCGGGCCTATTTTCATAGGGTCTGGGGCATGTTGCGAGGAGTGAGATTTCTGGCATGCTGACCGGATGCCTACTCCACGCAGACGGCGACGCCTGGTCGATGCGTACGCCTTTCCCGGCTTTCGGCCTCTGGCCACGGTGCGGGGGGTCTTCGGCGACCGCAAGGCGCGCCTCATCAGCCTCATCCGGCGGACAAAAAAACGGTCTGCGGTGGTTGCGGGCGGATGCATCGAAGCTGGTACGACCGCACGCGGCGACGGGTGCGAGACCTCTCCTGCGGGGACCTGCGGATCTACCTGGACCTGGAAGTACGGCGCGTTCACTGCCGCGACTGTGGCGCTGTGAAGCGCGAGCGACTGGAACTGCTGGCCGACAATGCCCGTCACACCCAGCGCTTCGCCTTCTACGTCGGTCGCCGCTGCCGCTCCAGCGCTATCAAGGACATCGCCGAGGAGCTGAACCTCTCTTGGCATACGGTGAAGGAGCTCGAGAAGCAGTACATGCGCGAGCAGCTGCGCCGAGCCAGTCAGCCGCGACCGCGTGTCATTGGCATCGACGAGATCTCGGTGCGCAAGCGGCACGTCTATCGCATCGTGGTGAGCGACCTGGAGCGGCAACGCCCGATCTGGTTCGGCGGACAGGACCGCTCGGAGAACAGCATGGACGAGCTGTATCGTTTTCTCGGGGAAAAGAAGGCTCGCCGCATCCGCCTGGCAGTCATGGACATGTGGAAGCCGTTCCGCAACTCCACTCGCCGCAACGCCCCGCAGGCAGCACTCCTGTTCGACAAGTTCCATGTGCTGCGCCACCTCAGCGATGCGCTCGATACCGTGCGCAAGAGCGAATATGGGCGTCTGAGCGGCAAGCATCGCCGCTTCATCAAGGGACAGAAGTACGCGCTGCTGTCCCATCCGCAAAACCTTCAGGGGCCGGCCCGCAAGAACTTGAAGCTGCTGTTGGCGGCCAACAAGCGGCTCAATACGGCCTACCTGCTGAAGGAGTCCTTCGGTCAGCTCTGGGATTACAACCGCGAGGCCTGGGCGCGCAAGTTCTTCGAGAACTGGCGGGCGAGCCTGAAGTGGCAGCGCCTGAAACCCTACGAGAAGTTTGCCCAGATGATCGATCGGCACTGGGACGGCATCGCCGCCTACTGCAAGCCCGAGAACAAGGTGGCCCTCGGCTTCGTCGAAGGACTGAACAACAAAATCCGCGTCTTCCAACGGCGTGCCTATGGTCTGCGCGACGAAGAGTACCTTCGACTGAAGGTCCTCACGTGCATGCTGCCTCAGCTTTGAGCAACAAATGACCACTTCCGACCCACACTATTCGACGAAGAGCCGTAGTAAAAGGGTGGCAGCATCAACACGCCCGCGCAGCCGAACTTCACCGCGTGTACAGTGAGTGTCACCGAGTCACTCAGCGCGCAGCAGCCCGTTCCCGGCATGAGCGCGGTGGCTGGAATACCGGCTTCGAGCAGCGTCTCGAGCAATGACATCCGCTCTTCGATTCCCATCGAGTTGGCTTCGGAATTCGTGCCGAAGACGGCGAGGCCGGCGCAGCCGTGCGCGAGCAGCCACTTGCAGTGACGCACCAGACGTTGCGGGTCGGGCGAGAGATCCCGGCGAAACGGTGTAACGACAGGCGCGAGTACGCCGCGCAGAGGCTCCACCTGCACGATCCGTTCTTGCTTCAGTTCGCACCGATACGTTCGTCGGCTGCCGCGGCCTCCGGCGTGTAACGCTCCTTCACCAC